>NZ_JAHKSP010000055.1:0-418 GCF_021733735.1 Mycetohabitans sp. B2 | reverse complement strand
GGCGCCATGATGAAGACAGCGACACTCCCAGCACTGCGTGTCGAGCCCACGCTACGACATGCGGTGGAAGAGGTGCTAAACGAAAACGAGACACTATCGGCGTTTATGGAGTCGGCCCTACGGGCCGGTGTCGCGCATCGACGGCTGCAGCGAGCCTTCATCGCACGTGGCCTTGCGGCCCGAGAAGAGGCGCAGCGCACTGGCGAATATGTGCAGGCCGATGCAGTACTGACTGAGCTTGAGGATATGCTCGACGCGGCGCGCTCCGCCCGCGGGGCGCACGGTTGACTTACCGCGTTCGCTATACGCGTGCCGCGCGGGCAGATTTGGTGCGGCTGTACCGATTCCTGCTTGAGCAGGACTTGGATGCGGCTGCCCGCGCGCTCGACGCGATCCACCGGGGTGTCGACGTACTGCG
>NZ_JAHKSP010000054.1:0-8008 GCF_021733735.1 Mycetohabitans sp. B2 | reverse complement strand
TGCGCATCAAGCAGATCACGCAAACACGCGTGCACTACGGCTATCGCCGGGTGCATGTGATGCTGCGTCGGGAAGGCTGGCGCGACAATCACATGCTGTAATTGTCTCTGTGACTTACTTTGGAGGCGGACATGGAAACGTATGTGGGTCTCGATGTGTCCCAAAAGGTTACGGCAATCTGCGTTGTTGATCGCGATGGGAAGAGCGTATGGCACGGAAGCGTCATCTCGAACCCTGAGGAGATCGCCCGAGCTATTCGCCTACATGCGCCGGAGGCGGTGCGGGTCGGCATGGAGACGGGGCCACTGGCCGTATGGCTATACCATAGCTTACGAGCCGAGGGTATCCCGGTTGATTGCATTCATGCCCGCCATGTCCACGCGGCTCTGGCGACCCAACTGAACAAGACGGATACTAACGACGCACGCGGCATCGCTCAGCTCACGCGCAGCGGATGGTACCGCGGTGTCGAGGTCAAGAGCATGGCTAGCCACGAAGTGCGACTTCTGCTGACCGCGCGGGGAAAACTTGTGAGCATGCGAACGGGTCTATATAACCAGGTTCGGGGCGTACTTAAGACGTTTGGCGTCAACCTGCCTGCAGGTAAAGGTGTGACATTTGAACGGCTTGTTGAGCAAAACATGCCCTCCTCATCTCTCGTACAAGGCGTACTTGATATCCTAATAGATAGCTTGCGCCATATTGGAATTCAAATTAATGCACTCGATCAGGCCATCCGTCGCGTGGCTCAAGCCAGTACGGTCTGCCGACGCTTGATGACCGTGCCCGGCGTGGGCTCGCTGACTGCAGTGGCGTTTGCATCGGCTGTGGACAATGCTGAGCGCTTCCGCAGCGTGCGTGACATTGGACCCTACCTTGGGCTGACGCCGACAAAATATCAATCCGGCAATGTCGATCGTAACGCAGGCATTTCGAAGGCAGGATGTCGGCTTACGCGCCATCTACTGTTCGAAGCGGCGTCCTCTCTCATCTCCCGATACCGGCAAAACTGCGATCTGAGACGATGGGCACTGACGCTTATTCCTCGCATTGGCGCTCGCAAGGCGATGGTCGCCACCGCGCGCAAATTAGCGACCGTACTGCTCTCTATGTGGAAGGGGCAAACAGACTTCAAGGCGATCAGATAGTGGATTCGATTTGACTATTTGCACTGCCAGATCCGAATACTTCATTCAGGCTGATGACGTCGCCGCAGCGATTCCTTCACTCTCTTTGCGGTCCCACCGCGGCAATCACATCGGAACGCTGTAGCGACTTTCAAACGGCACGTTGTGGCGCACTGCGACCGCGTAGACGACAACGAGACGGCCTCTATGAAGCATTGCAACAGAGAGGAAGCTTATTGACAGGAATTAGACGATAAAAGAGTTTATCGGCTCTATCGCGAGCAGGGGCTGTCATTGCGGCATAAGAGACCGCGGCGAAACAAGGCGGCGCGGCTGAAGCAGCCCAAACAGCTCGTAACCGCGATCAACGAGATTTGGAGCATGGACTTCGTCGCTGATGCACTGTTTGACGGTCGGCGTTTGCGCACGCTGACAATTGTCGACAATTATACGCGCGAATGCTTGGCCATCGAGGTGGGTGCCACGCTACGTGGTGAAGACGTCTTGGCGGCGCTAGATCGCATCGCTGTGGGCCGGCCGTTACCGCGCTTCATCAAGGCAGACAATGGCAGTGAATTCATCTCCAAGGTGCTCGACAAGTGGGCGTATGAAAGGGGCGTTGAGATCGACTTCTCTCGCCCTGGCAAGCCAACCGATAACGCGAAGAACGAGTCGTTCAACGGGCGCTTGCGCGAGGAATGCTTAAACGAGCATGGGTTCTTGTCGCTCGAGGACGCCAGGCGCAAAATCGAGGCCTGGCGCCAGTACTATAATGAGGCGCGTCCCCACTGGGCACTGCAGTGGATGACGCCTGCCGAGTTCGCCTGCCAGTGCAGGCCCCGGGCCGATTCGGCCCACCCCGAAGAGCCGGAAATTTCCACTTTAGAACGGCACTGATTTGGGGGGAGCCTCAAGCGTCACGGCAACTTGACCCTTTCAACGGTGTATTTACATGTCGACCATCCACGGCCAGAACCATGCCCTTTAGGGCTTCTTGCGTGCGCTTGTAAAGTAATGGTTCGAGGTTGGGCGACGCCAGGAATAACGTCAACGTAGTCTTCCCATCCAACACGACACTCGTTTTCAGAACCATTTTGCTGGATCAATCCACCATTTAAGGTTTTTTCCGATAGAACATATCCGTCAGGAGCAGTAATTCGACTCACCTGTGAATCGCAGCTATGTCTAGCACCACTAAAGCTAGTTCCTTCTGTTTTACACTCAGCTACTATTTCTTGTGTATCAGCGAAGGCGTAAATAGGAAAAATAGCGAAAAAAATTAAAGATGTCCATAATTTTGCAATCATCATCCTCTCCTAGTTTATCGAGCTGTGATAAGTAAGCACAGTAAAAGATATGCTCAAATCACCACGGTTACAAGTAAGCCAATCATAAACTTGCCGAAACAAGCGTTGTCGAGACAACGGGGACCGCCAACGATGCGGCTGTTGTTATAGGTCTTCTGAAAATCGAACTGCTGACCACAAACATTAAAATCTCTTAGGATTTACCTTCGGCTAACGGCGGCGATGCAGCCTCCGCACGTGTCAACATAGGATTTAGCCCTTGAGTTGTGGCATAAGTGTCCGGATCGGTCGCAAAGCTGGTGATGACTGCTGCCTGCTTTTTCGCCGTTGAAGAATTCCTTTGCACCCAAGACCATCGCAATCAGTACGCCCTCGATATTGCCGAGCACGCCAAAGGCAAGCGGTTCAATCGGTATGCGACAGAACAACAGCCAAAAGTGCGCGCTAATCACCAAAATAGAGCGCCTGTATATAAATAAGCGAGGTTACACGGGGTGCGGTCCTGTGCAGTCAGCGCCCTCTGTCGAGCATCGGCGCGGTCGGCTGCATTAGCCTTTGCCATTTCAATGTTAGCGGTGATGTGTGCCTTCTCCAACTCAGCGGCGATGCGCTGCAGCTCGACTTGGCTTTCCAAAATCGCTTCCTGAAACCGGTAGGCAAGTTCGGGGTTCACCTGGATCGCAGCTAACGCCTGTTCCGGTGTACCGGTGCCGGTGACCTTTTGGGCGATGTTGGCCACTTGCTGCGCGACCTGTTCGGCTCGGCTACCTCCAATCCATTGGGCGATTTGTGGCGCGAACTGTGCAAGAGCGAGAACAATCGGCAACATGATTAAGCTCCGGCTACCCTCAAATTAGTGGCGATTCGCCGTGTCCAGCCGCGACCAAAACTTGACCACGTTTGCAACACGGTTAGATAAGCTAGTCGCGCGGCCACAAAACGCATAATAAATAGCTCTGGGTCGACCGCTTGCATCTCGGCGATCGTCTTGGATCCAAGTTTGCCGTCGGCGCGCGCGCCGCTGGCTTGTTGCATCCAAACAACAACAGGGCCACCATTGTAATTGGCATCCAAAACTTGAAACGCAACACGAGTGTCGTAGCTATTGCAGTGCAGTGGATCCCAATAAAGCGCCTTGGCAATTTGCTTTGCTGTCTCTCGCGGCAAATCCTGCATGGGACCGGTATAGCCCCATGCGAGCGCCACCCGCTGGGTGATGTCCCACATAGTTTCACCACCAGGGTCCTGAGGGTGATTGGAATAACCACCTTCGTTGCCAACGAGTTGGTCAAACGCGTCATCAAAAGTACTCATACTGGGCCACAAAAGGAATGCTCATTTATCTGACACAAGAAGCGACTCATATAATGCGGCACAAAAAACTCGCCCGTCAGTCTCTAACCTATTTGCAATCTTTGCGAATTTGCCCAATTGTCCAAATTTTGGGCGTTAATCAACGCACATGTCGAATAACACTGCGAGGTTCAAAATTAGTTACCGAAACAGTACTAAGTAAACCGATAGACCAATTATGCGCAATCACTCGACACCAGTACGAAGCTTGACTGTATCGACTGAGCCCCTCAAAAGACGAAGCCTTGACTTCAATCTATACCACTCAACTCTGATGTCAAGTACTAAGGTCAATTTTGTGAAGTAAGGCCACCTTGAAGATTATGATGTTGAGAAAATGAAAAATTTTCACAGCGCAATGTTTTATGAAAATTATACCGAAGACGAGGGTCTTCCCTAGAGGGTGTTATGCTCGTTCATGCCACCCTATCTTTCAAAGTCATAACACGCTCTAAAACAGGGAGCCGTGTCCCGCTATGGTTAAGAACTTGAGAGCGAGCAATGCAGGTTGCTGTATTCGTGTTCTGCTGGCAGAGCAGGTCATGCCTGACGCTCCGTGGCAGGTTAGTACGAGCGATGTACGCAGCGAAGCTGTTACGGCGGCGTCGGCGCGCAAACATCGCCGGTGTCGCAACGATGTCGCAGAACAAATAAATGGCTTGAATCAACTTCCACTGGACGCGCGGACGACCCTTTGGTGCGGACTGCTCGACGGCGTAGATGACGGTCAACCGCAGTCGTGGATATCATTTCTGTTTTCCAATGGGAGGCAGTACAGTAATGCAATGATATCTGATTTCGAGAAGTGCATTTTCGGCACGCCCTGCTGCGCGCAAAGTAAGAATGGTTTTTCCACACTTTATGTGAACCTGCAGGTGACAATGAGATCCAACCCGGTATCGCACTACTCGGATAATCGGCGTGGATTTTTTCTTTCTTCAACGCCTGTTGCCCGCTCCCGACATGCGCATTCTTGGATGGGAGATGATCGGCAATCGGTTCATCGTTGCACTGAAACATTAAGGGCTCGTTGCGCACTGCACGGCGTGTGGAGCGACCAGCTCCCGGATACATGGATGGTATCGACGACGCGTTGAGGGCCTGCCATGTAGCGGCCATAGCGTCAGGTGAGTATGCTGTGTCATCGCGTCAATCAGCGTTGGAATGAGCGCTTTCAGTCGATTGCCGCAGATCCGATCGGCCGGCTCCCAGAGCGTGATCAGCGCGGCCCGCACCTGATCGTCGTAGCGTCGCTGGGGGGCCGGGCTTTGTCCTCGGCGGCACAGCACACGGATGGCGTGCTTGCGGTGATAGCCCGTCACCTGGACAAACTCATCCAGTATCGCGCGCTTCTCGCTCCGATCAGAACGACGGTACCGCTCACCGACCGCCTCTATCCATTCCCGTCGTGTTGACATACTGAGCTGCCTCGCCATCAGTCGTCCCCGCCAACATTCTGACGGTAACAAATTACATGAGGCAACAGGCTCCGCTTGGTAACAAAAATATTGAGTCAATGCGCCAGTGTTGCGACGATGGTCATGACCGGTGGAGAAGCATAGCGGCTGCATAGCAACCGAACAGACTCCGCCGGCGTCGCCGAGTCGGCTGGGTTCTACGATGGCAGATCGAATCAATAAGAAGCGATCGGCCGCATGCCTGGAACCCGTATCACCGACTAACAGGTTTGCCTCTACATGTCTAAACACAAACATCACTCGCAGGGGACCGCTGCGGACAAGGTCGGCATCAGCGCGCGCAGTGCGCGACGTATTGAGCGCTGCTATCATAAAAGCGGCAGCATTACTGGCGCTCTCGTCCCGATCCATTCGCCGGGGGTTGGCAGACCGAAATTGTTCCGATACTCCTGAGCGCACTGCAGTTGCAAGCGGTCACGATCCCCTGGAAGCTACAAGACGACCATCCCGGGCAGCATGCCGACAGTACACGTCGCACACTGGATGGAGCGACGTGTACGGCAATGGCGAGCAACTTCTGGCCCATCAAAGCAAGTGTCCTTTCTTAAGCAACGCAAATGGCCCAACCGCATGTGACGTTCGCCGGGGTGCCCTTCGATCACTGGCTATATCATTTCGTATTTTTAAGCAACAGTTGTCGAGTCAGGCATGACGTTTGGATTCACTGTCTTGACGGGCCTTCTCATCTGTGGCGATGAGCAAATACGCTCCGAAACCCGTCATCAAGGCGAATACCGCTAGTCCAAGCGTCAGAGCCACTTATTCCCTCTTACTCAGAATCGTTCCTACGATGAATAGTAGCACAGCGATGAGCAACAGCAAAAACGCCTGAAGGGGCGTCCAGACTGTCCATTTGCCGGCCACCAGTAAAGTGAAAAACCTATCAAACTTGCGGCGCTAATAGTATGGCTATAGCACCCATAGCCTCTTTTTGCTTTGCGGTTGGCCGAAGCAAAGCTTCCTGGCTCCGATCGCGAACATATGGAAACCCGTCCACGACAATCATTATGAGTTGATGTATTCGGCGTTTTGGCCGCTCAAGCATTGCTTGTTCCTAAAGGTACATGATATCGCAATGGATCGCTCAATTGCATTACTCGCGTAAGCCGGGGCAATGGCATGCCAGACTAATCGAGGTTGGTCGAGCAAGCCACTGCGATATAGGTACAGATACAGGTTCGTGATGATCCGCGATGCGTGACTCAGATTGCGTGCATCAGGCGCAAATCGAGTTGTCTGTCGGTCATGGGCGAGCCCGCACCGTGGCGCAACTCGTGCAATGAAACACGTGGCGAGGCCTGCTCAAGCACGGGAACGCAGTGTGCATGTTCGCGCGGCAAGCCGGGCTGGCCGGCAATCAGCGCTGTGGCGCCTGAGCAGGGGGCTCGACCGCCTCCTGGTCGCCCCAGTTCATCCGATGGCCGCGCACCGTCTGGCGGTGCCGCGTATCCTCTTCCTCATGCAAGTACAAGCTCGTCGTGGTCAGTGACACGTGCCCGAGGTTGTCGCGCACCGTGCGCAGATCGAGGCCGCCGTCGGCCTGATGCGAGCCGGCCGTATGCCGCAGCCAATGCGCCGAGGCGCGCACCAGTTCGTCGGCGCGATCGGCAAATTCTGGCCCGCGTGCGCGCAGCCACGACGCGGCGTCGCGCAAGATCCGCTTGACTGCGTCATGCAGGGCGGAACGCGACAGGCCACGGCGCGCGCCTCGGAAGGGCACGACCAGCGGCGTGTCCTCGGCCCGACGGGGCAGCGAGGACAGGCCACACGCCTGCCGGTAGCGAGTCAGCTCGACGATCAACTCTGGCGACGCGGGCACGCGCCGCGCGCGTTGCCCCTTACCGACGATGTCAAGCCACCACTGGTCCTGTCCATCTGGGCCCAGGCGCCGCGAGAAGTCACCCATGGTGCCGTGGGCGACCTCGGAGAGGCGCAAACCTTGCAGATAGAAGAGTGTGGTCAGCCAGCGGCAACGGGCATAGTACGCGCGCTGCGCCGTTGTTTCCTGGGGCAGCTGCTCGACAAAGTGTTTGACCTCTCCTTCACGAAAGAACGGAAAAGACACTGTCGCATATTTGCACCGAAACCAAGCACCCAGGTCAGTCGCTGGAACAGCTGCTGAGGCGGGAGGCGACCATTCCATCTAGTTGGCGCCACCGGCAAAAGTAATTGTCGCCAGACAGGGCGTATGAAAAGGGCGTTGAGATCGATTTCTCTCGCCCTGGCAAGCCAACCGATAACGCCAAGAACGAGTCGTTTAACGGGCGCTTGCGTGAGGAATGCCTAAACGAGCATTGGTTCTTGTCGCTCGAAGATGCCAGGCGCAAAATCGAGGCCTGGTGCCAGTACTATAATGAGGCGCGTCCCCACTGGGCACTGCAGTGGATGACGCCTGCCGAGTTCGCCTGCCAGTGCAGGCCCCGGGCCAATTCGGCCCACCCCGAAGAGCCGGAAATTTCCACTTTAGAGCGGCACTTGGGGGTAGCCTCAGTGCTATGACGTGCGTGACGCGTTCCGAACTTTTGATACAAATTACAACGGTGCCCCGATTGTTGCCTGGGTGGAGCGCGTCGCGTAGCCGCTGCGCGAGCCTTTAGGTCGGAACTAAACCTACATCTCTGTTATTCCCGTATCAATGCCTGGCAGCAGCCTTGTCCGACTCCCTTATTTAGTTGGGCCTGAACAATTCGTTTTAGCTCGCAGATGAAGTCATGCAGCCGAGGGCGCAGCGGTTTTGAAGCTG
>NZ_JAHKSP010000053.1:0-5915 GCF_021733735.1 Mycetohabitans sp. B2 | reverse complement strand
AGCGTTGCTCGCTGCGCTGACTTTAGCGCATTTTGTCACCACCCTGGTGACCGTGCTTACGCTGATGATCACCGGCTTTTTTGTTGGACACTGGATCAAACTATCGGCAACCGAAAGTGCAATGATTAACGCGTGCCATAGCGGCATGGGAAGCACGGGCGATTTGGCTATTCTCACGGCGGCAAATCGTCTGCCGCTCATGCCCTTTGCGCAGCTTGCCACACGGATGGGTGGAGCGATGACCGTGATCTTGGCGTTGGGGCTGATGGAACAATGCGAATAGCAACCTTGCCTCATAGCACAATGTCGGGATATGTGAGGCGCGTTCACTCACCGCTCTAGACATGACTCCTAGCCCTAAACAAATAGCAATCGCTCGCGCAGAACGTCGCAGATGCAATGGGGCCGGAAACCCAAAAATTCTGTCAATGTGGCGGCTGTGCTCAGGCACACGCCCAAGGCAACGCAAACGTGGCTGATCGTCTCGAAGCGCGGTTCGCTGCCGGGCCGAGGCGCTTTGTACAGGGCTTCGCGTGCGATGCCGGAGTACGCGCTAGGCAACACGGAGCGGTAGGGCGGCGACGCGAACAATCCGCAAGCGCGCTAGTCTGCGATGCAAGGCGCTCCCGTTAAAATGGCCTTGGATCTCGCGCACGCTCATACATGCTGATAACGTGATTGTCAAAACCGGGCAGCCGGGGCTGATATTTACCCACCAGCTGTGGCTCGAACCTGGCTCGCCGATCACGGGGATAGCCAACTTCAGTTCGCCACTGAACATGATCACCGTCTTGGGTCGGGTCCCATTGCGATGATTGCCACCTTGCCTTGCTTGACTTCGCTTTCCAGGTGGTGGGTCAGTTCCGCCGCGAACATGCGCTCAGCCAGTTGCTTCTTCAGTTGCCCGGCTAAGCCCGATTCGCCCAAATCGACTCGGCATCCTTGCTTTGCACCTGCGCCAACAGTTGGTCAATCAGTTCATCGGGGATCAGCTGTGGCGCCTTCGGGTTTTGCTCTTCCTCGTCACTGTTGCTTCGGTCATAGCACGTTTATTTCCGTTCTCGCAGCGAAAGCAACGAATCTGCATTTGCAGCGTGACGTGACGGCTACTGCACGGTAAGTTTTCAACACCTTGTTGGTACCCTCCGTGTATCCTGAAACGTGTCACTCCACAAGCCGTGCAGTGCGCAACAAGGCCTTATATACTTGACGTGTCATGACGCGACGTCCCCTCTACTTAACTAACTCTCACCCGCTGGGAGACGCTTCACTTTTAACGTCTGGGCTTCATTCTGCGCTATTATAGGCACAGCAACACGCTTATAATCTAACCGAAGCATGCCATTTCACTCTCTGCGTGGGCAACATAGCTTTCTCTCGAATACTAAATTGTCGGCAAAACTGCTGTGGAATCCAACAGGAGTTTATAAAATGAAACTGGCTATCACTGCTTACCAGGCCAAGTTCGAAGCGCAGAACGCGAATAGGCGAACTTCGCTGACCCATGATCCATCATCGTCTGAGAGCGCGTCCTCTGCATCGACCAGCTCATTATCCAACACCGACGCGTTTAAGGCAATACGAAATAAGCTCAATGAGAATCTTAGCGTCGCTAACGCTAAAGGACATTCCCTTGCCGCCGCTTGGGCCAAAGGGCATTTCGTGCGGGAGAAGATCGTCAAGGTACAAAGCCACCGTCCGGGAATCATCCAAATTACGATCAAAGGCGGCTCTTTCGGTACGATCCTCTCAGACACGCCACTTAAAAGGATCCAAGAGAAGCTTCCGAGTGATAAAGATGGGAATATCGCGACCTACAATATGCTTATCGTAAAAGGCGGAGCGGAGTCTGGTAAAGTAATCGGCACAAAGGAAGGGGAACCGCCGAAGCCCCCCTCCGAGCTTGCAGTGGCAGCGCCGAAAGGGTCCGCCTTCATTAACGGCGGGTACTTCGTGCACAAAACCAACCTTGAAATTGTTCAAGGAAACGATAAAAAATTAGCAAAGGAGGATGACATTGGCAAGCCGGTGGGCCCAACCGCAACTCGGCCCGACTATGTCGACGTTGCTCTGCCTTGGCAGAATGACTATGGTCAATTGCTGCAAGACGGTAAAGTCGGCATCACGAGCGGTCCGGTGCTCGCATTGAATGGGCAGAAGACGGAGTTGGACAGCAACGCTGACCGGTTTCAATATCGCAACGCAAACGAGGAAAATCCATTAAACAAATTTGCCGGCGCGCTGACTCATGCCAGCGACCGCAATGAACGGGCCGCGGTGAGTGTGCGTCCCGGAGTGCCTGGCGAACCAAGTGACTTAGTCATGCATACGCTGACAACAACAAAAGGCAAACGAGATCTGGGTGTGGAAATGGTTTTATGGCAAGATATCACGGCAACCGGTGCTGATCCAGCAGGAAAATATAAAAACCTTGATAAGGGGATTGGCGTTTCCACGCTCAATTTAGATGGTGGTGGTTCTATATATCTCGGTATCAGCGATAAGGATAAGGTGAGGGAACTTGCCAGAAGCGGACAAGCCGACATCCGGCCTGTCGCCAATATAATTTCTGCCCAGCCCGCGGAAAAGACACCGAAGGAGTGAACCGCGTGCTGCCGTTGGCATGAAATTTGCTTCTCGATGGTCAAGGGGACGGTTCGCCGGTTGATGACACAGGCCGGCTTATGGGTGTCACGACGGCAGCGTCCACCCAAGCTCTACCAACCGCGGGCTCAGCGCGCATGCCTGAGCGAGTTAATCCAGATTGACGGCAGTGAGCATCCGTGGTTCGAGGACCTGGCGCCGCAATGCACGCTGCTGATGTACGCGGACGATGCGACGAGCCGGCTGATGCATCTGCGCTTCACGGCGACTGAATCGACGTTCAGCTACTTTGAGGCGACGCGAGCCTACATCGAGCGCCACGGCAAGCCTAGCGCGTTGTACAGTGACAAGGCGAGCGTGTTTCGCAATACGAGTGCCAGCAAGACCGGCAGCAACATGACACACTTTGGCTGAGCAATGTACGAGTTGAACATCGATACGCTCTGCGCAAACAGCAGTTCGGAAGGGGTGCGTAAAGCGCGCCCATCTGACACTGCAGGACCGGCTCGTGATGGAGCTGCGGCTGCGTAGCATCAACACGGTGGCCGAAATGAATGCGTATGCGCCCTTTTTCATGGCAGCCTACAACGCACGCTTCGGCAAGCCGCCCAAGAGCGGGTTTGATGCGCACCGGCCGCTGTCAAAGCTGTAGTTTACTCAACGCTTGTTTCAGCTCGTCGTTTCTTTGGGCTTTTTGCATTAAGTAGTCCGTCCTGAACAATTAACGTTGCTCTGCGGTAAGTTCATGCCGCCGACCCCATGTAAGCCTGTCGATTAAGCAGAGCAGGGCGTAAAAAAGCCGCAGCTTCCTGAGAATCATCCGCAGGTTGTGGCCGGCGCCGCACAGCACCGCGTGGATTGCATCGCCCAGCGCACCCTTGAGCCAATTTCGATCGAGCTTGCCGTCGGCCTTCATGTGTCCGATGACCGGCTCGATCGCGCTGCGACGTCGGATCATTGCGCGCAAGCCTCGCGTGATACCGCGTCGCAAACCCGGGTGATAGACTTTCATGCCGTCGATCGCTACGCCCTTGTAGCCGCGGTCGACAACAGCGATCTGCGGTTGCACCTCGCTCAGGATCGCCGCTTGTTCCAACGCTTCGGCCAGCGTGTGCCCATCGTAGGGATTGCCTGGCATCGAACAAGCTCCGACTACCCAACCCTCCCTGTGCGTGGTCGTAATGTAAGCCCCCGGCAAAGACATCCCTGGAGGTAAATGGCCGTCAATCAAGCTGGGGCTGGCGCCCAGCGATGTGGTAGCAGGGCGGCGATGTCGTCGGCTCGATGGGTGGGCAATCGATTGAGCACGTCTTTGAGATAGAGGTACGGGCCGTGACCATTGAGCTGCGCGGATCGAATCAGGCTCATGATTGTTGCGGCGCGTTTCCCAGCGCGCAACGAACCAGCAAACAACCCGTTCGAGCGACCGATGGCCCAAAGACGAATCTGATTTTCCAACCAGTTATTGTCGATGGGCACATGCCCATCGACTAGATAACGCGTAAGTGCCTCCCAGCGCTTGAGACTGTAGTTGTCAATGCCGGGAGCAAATTGGCTCTTCCACACGTTGTGGGAACCGGCAGGCCAGCGGCATGGACGACCCGCGCTTGCCGCTGGCTAGCTGCGGACAGCGGCCCGTTAAAGGGCGCCAGCGGGCATACTTGCCGCCGATGGAGCCGTCGTCCTTGCGCGAGACCCAGTGGCTCCCGGGCTGCGGGTCGACCAGGAAGGCATTGAACTGCTGTAGATCCTCGTGTGTGAGCGACGACAATGGCTTGCCCCGTTGCACGACGGCCCACAGCATGAGCCGCTCAGCCTCCTTACGGTAGGTGTCGAACGTGGTTTTCGTGTCGGCGTAATTAGACAGCCAGGCGCGCACGGCGTCCAGGTCGTGGTGCGCGGCGAGCTGCGCGCTCTCGCGCCTGCCGCGATTGGTGCTGTTGCGCCTGTCTAGGCGCTCGGGCAACACGAGTGCCTAGACCGGTGGCACGGTAGTGAACGAGATGAGGGACACGGTTCGGGTGTGGGGACGGTGAAGTTAAACGGGACACGACAAAAACGCTTAGCTACGCTGCGGATTGCGGCAACCACGCATGTGTCGTTCTCATTTCCGCATGGAGGGCTATGCTCGGTTAAGTAGTTCACCCGTGTGCGGTCGCCCTTTCACTAACACGCGCTGCCTTTCACACGCGCTGCCTTTCGGCAAGAGCTGCTCACGGGGGCTTCGTTGCCCGATCGCGGCGCAACTGGCCGGTGACAACGGTGCATGCTATGGCAGCCGGACGCAGCACGAGCTTGGCGTGGTTAGCACGTGAAGTAGGGGCCTAAGCCCTAATGCCGTTCAGTTGCAGTGAACTAGGCTAAATCTGACAGTGGTTGGTTTTTCATGCTGGTGCGTATTGCCGCGCAGGGCGTAGTCCGTAGCGGCAAGGCACACTGCGAACCGTAAGAAGTCCGCCATGACTCAGGAACATAAAGTCATCTGCACCAAGGTCAGCATGCTCGAACTGGCTCGGTAGCTGGGCAACGTCAGCCAAGCCTGTCGCGTGATAGGTTACTCACGCGACAGCTTCTACCGATTCAAGGAAATGTACGATAAGGGCGGCGAAGCGGCGCTGGAGGAAATCTCCCACCGCCGCCCGCTGTCCAAAAACCGCGTGGATCCGCAGGTCGAGGCGGCCGTGGTTAAACTGGTCCTGGAACTGCCCGCTTATAATCAGACGCTGAAGGTCTCGCCTCAGGGCGTTCACAGCATCTGGCTGCGTCACGATTTGCAGACCATGAACGAAGCGTCTGAAGGCGCTGGAGGCACAAGAGCTGGTATTGACCGAGGCTCAGCTGGTTGCGCTGGAGCGCGCCAAACGGGAAAAAGAGGCCCATGGCGAGTTCGAGTCCGAATGTCCAGGCTACTGTGGCGCACAGAACACATTTTATGTCGGCAGCTTCAAAGGCGTAGGCTGTATCTATCAACAGGCCTTTGTCGACACCTACTCGAAGCTGACATTCGCCAAGCTCTACGATCGCAAGACGCCCCTGCCAGCGGCTGACCTGTTCAGCGATCGCGTCGTTCCATTCTTCGACAGTTTCGCCCTCCTGCTGCTGCGTGTGCTCACGGATCGCGGCACCGAATACTGTGGCAAGCTCGAGCATCACGAATATGAGCTGTGTCTGGCCTTGGAAGACATCCTCCCCGCTTTAGGAAAGACCCTCGTACTCGGTATAATTTTCATAAAACAATGCGCCGTGAAAATTTTTCATTTTTTCAACATGCTAATTTTTTATGCTGTATCCATTTAGTAATCCACACTAGT
>NZ_JAHKSP010000052.1:0-1168 GCF_021733735.1 Mycetohabitans sp. B2 | reverse complement strand
TTTTTCATTTTTTCAACATGCTAATTTTTTATGCTGTATCCATTTAGTAATCCACACTAGTACTTGACATCAAAGTCGAGTGGTGTAAATTGAAGTGAAGGCTTTATTTTTTGAGCGGCTCATCCGATACAGCCAATCTCCATGCCGGTGTCACGCGGTTACGTATCGTTGGCCTATCGATGGGTGCTTGGTATTGCTTCAGTAGTTAATGTTAAACATCGTAGTGCTGATCTGATTGTGCGTTGCGTGGCGCCATAAGCCGAAGCAGCTAGGCAACTTTGAAAGGACTGCAAACAATTTTTAAGGGTCGATGGTCCAACTTTTCGTATTATGTCATGTGAACCGATTCGTGTGTCAGATGAATGAACGTTCCTTTGGTGGCCCAGCATGAGCACTTTTGATGATGCTTTTGACCAGCTCATTGGCAATGAAGGGGGTTATGCCAATTACCCTCAAGATCCTGGCGGTGAAACCATGCGGGGCATCACTCAACGTGTCGCGCTCGCGTGGGGCTATACCGGCCGCATGCAGGATTTGCCGCGTGAGACAGCCAAGCAAATTGCCAAGACGCTTTACTGGGATCCGCTGCACTGCGACAGCTATGATGCGCGTGTTGCGTTTCAGCTCTTAGATGCCAATTACAACGGTGGTCCTGTTGTCGTCTGGATGCAGCAAGCCAGCGGCGCGCTCGCCGACGGCAAACTTGGACCCAAGACGATTGCCGCGATGCAAGCGGTCGACCCAGAGCTATTTATTATGCGTTTTGCGGCCGCGCGCCTGGTCTATCTGACCACGTTGCAAACGTGGCCTAGTTTTGGTCGCGGTTGGGCACGACGAATTGCCACTAATTTGAGGGTAGTCGGAGCTTAATCATGTTACCGATTGTTCTCGCTCTTACGCAGTTTGCGCCCCAAATCGCCCAGTGGATCAGGGGTAGTCGAGCCGAACAGGTCGCGCAGAAAGTGGTCACTATTGCCCAAACGGTCACCGGCACCAGCACGCCCGAGCAGGCGTTGGCTGCGATCCAAGCCAACCCCGAACTTGCCTACCGGTTCCAGGAATCGATCGTTGAAAGCCAAGTCGAGTTGCAGCGCATCGCCGCTGAGTTGGAGAAGGCGCACATCACCGCCAACATTGAAACGGCAAAGGTGAACGCCGCCGACCGCGC
>NZ_JAHKSP010000051.1:0-3049 GCF_021733735.1 Mycetohabitans sp. B2 | reverse complement strand
TGGAGAAGGCGCACATCACCGCCAACATTGAAACGGCAAAGGTGAACGCCGCCGACCGCGCCAATGCTCGGCAGAGGGCACTAACTGCACAAGACTGTACCCCGAGTAACCTCGCTTATCTATATACAGGTGCCCTGTTTTTGGTAATTGGCGCACACTTCTGGCTATTATTTTCCCGTATAACGGTTGAACCGCTCGCCTTTGGCGTGCTTGGCAATATTGAGGGCGTGCTCATATCAATGGTCTTGGGCGCCAAGGAGTTCTTTCTCGGCTCGTCATCCACGGCGAAAAAGCAGGCCGCCGTGATTACCAGCTTCGCGACCGATCCGGACACTTATGCTGCGACTCAAGCGCTCAATCCTATGGTAACGCGCACCGGGGCGACATTGCCGTCTTTAGCCAAAGGCAAACCCTAGAATGTTTTATGTTTATGATCAACAAATTCATTTTCATAAAACCTATAACAATATCAGTTAGGATAAGGCGTTGATCTGCCTAAAAGAAAAATTATAAAAATATTTGCATTCTCATTCTTGAGGGATTTTTTATATTTCCTCGATTTATTTTGCAAGTTCTTTGTTGAAGGAGAAACTCATGAGTTTCTGGCATATTTTGACTGATGGGCGTAAACGCCCTCCGTTGCTCAGTGCTCGCGTGTTGGGACTCACCAACTCCAATGCTTCAATCGCCAAGGGCAGAAAAGCCGCTTATCGGGGAATCATTGGGCTCCACCTATTAGAGATCGGGAGAAAGTGACATGCACAGCTATCTCAAACAGCAAAGCCATATGCAAAGCTATCTCAAACAGGATGGTCATATGCAAAGTTATCTCGAAATGCGGAAGAAGCCGTACTTTGACGATTTGGCAAATATCCGGCCAGGGGGACTGACGCCGGCGCAGGTTTGCCAAGCATACCAGTTTGCCAAAGTCCAGCCAGTACGCCCGGTGAAGTTGGGAATTGCTTCGTTTGGTGGACACTATTGTCCTTCAGACATGAGCAAAGCCTTTACCGGCTATGGGTTGCCTCAGCCAGTTGTAAGTACGGCAGGACCACAAGTGCTGAAGCGCCGTCCGACAGTCGAGAACATGCTGGACATCGAAATTGCTGGCGCGGCCTGGGCTTACGCGACCGGGACGGCCGCGACCCTCTTGATGCAGTTCGAGCCCAATAACGAAGCCGGCATGCCCAATGCGATCAACGCGCTTGTCGCGGCCGGTTGCGAGGTCATCTCGATTTCCTGGGGGTCGCCCGCTAATCTCCAGACGATGGAGGCTGTTGCCGCTCGCAAGGAGGCCTGCAAGCAGGCAGCGGTGCAAAATGTCCATGTCTTCGCCGCGTCAGGCGACAATAGTCTTAATGATACGACAAACGCTCGCACACCTGATGATCCCTGCTGCGATCCCAACGTCTGGGGTGTGGGCGGAACCCGCCTGGTGCTCCAAGCGGATGGCTCGATCGCGCAGGAATTAGCGTGGGGCGATGGCAATGCCGCCGGTGAGGGAGGGGGCGGTGGATTTGATCCGTGTCAACCGCTGCCAGACTACCAAGTGGGCGTTGTCCACAGCGAGCATCGTGGCAGCCCTGACAGTTCAGCCAACGCCGACCCCGAGTCGGGCTATGCAATCGTCGCCAATGGACAATGGCAGATTGTCGGAGGGACTTCGGCGTCAGCCCCACTGACTGCCGGCTATGTTGCGGCCATCCTTTCAACCTTGCCCGGACCGATCAGCCAAAGCGTTCTCCAGCGCAAGCTCTATACGGCGCATAAGACAGCGTTCCGCGATATCTTGCTTGGAAGTAATGGCGCGCCGGCGCGGCCTGGTTGGGAGGAGGCGACTGGCCTTGGCTCCATTAATGGACCCGGACTGGCGGCTGCTCTGCAAAACTAAACGTCAGTCGAGTGCCAAGCCCGGTGCGGGGGAGGTTTGAAGGCTATATCAGTCGGTCACACTTGTTGGATGCTGCAGGTGAGCCGCTCTGGCCATTACGCGCATCGGCGATGCCGAGCCTAGTGTCGCCCGTGTGCAGCAACAGGTCTAAGTGAACACGGCGTTCGTGCCAGCGGCAGCAGCTATGGCAGCCGCTCAGTAAGGTACGCGCTGCGAGACCAAAGGTTGCGCATTGAGCGCTACCGGGCACGTACGCGCTTGCGCGCAAGTTGGAAGGGCAAGTTCGTTTAGACCACGGACAGCAAGCACGCACTGCCGATCGCGGAAAACGTGGTGAACCGGCAATTCCGCGCCTGGGCGGATGCGGCACTCGGAGAAGCGGAATTTGTAGTCCCGGGGCATGCTCTTTGTCTACCTCGAGAGGAAGTGAGCCGAAACGACGGTGATTTGCCGACACCGGCAAGGTGATGTAGTCCGTGGAAAACAAGGTTTGTGGCGAAGCGATTACGCCAAGTTAAGCCTCCAGACTGAACATGAGACGGTTGAGGAACACGAACCTATTAAACCGCATTTAAGGTTACAATGTCACCCTTGTCTACACCCGCTTTATGAGCAGGACGCGAACTGCTGCAGATCACATGTATAGCTCAGCGGTACGAATGCCGACTGAATATTCTATTTTGTTATTTTCTGGGTAAACTGGTGTATCGACCACTCAAACTTATCCAAAAATCTTCATGGTTTGTCCTTTTCTGATAATGGCAATTGGCAATGCTGTTTATTTGCTGTCCACCATAGGATTGAGCGCTTGAGTCGCAGCATAAGTGTCCGGATCGGTCGCGAAGCTGGTAATCACGGCGTCCTGCTTTTTCGCCATTGAAGACGAACCGAGGAAGAATTCCCTTGCGCTCAAGACCATCACAATCAGTACGCCCTCAATATTGCCAAGCACGCCAAAAGCAAACTCTTTGACCTCTATGTGAAAAAACAACAAACAGAAGTGCGCGCTAATCAACAAAAATAAGGCACCTGTATATAGATAAGCGAGGTTACGTGGGGTGCGATCTTCTGCAGTCAAGGCCCTCTGCCGAGCATTAGCGCGGTCGGCGGCGTTCACCTTTGCCGTTTCAATGTTGGCGGTGATGTGCGCCTTCTCCA
>NZ_JAHKSP010000050.1:0-97348 GCF_021733735.1 Mycetohabitans sp. B2 | reverse complement strand
AAAGCGCTTCTTCATGTTCGTCTTCTTCTCCGAAAACGAACTTTACTAAACTCCGGCCGGCACTGTTTGCCGGGGGCAGGTCAGAGCCAGCTTTTGAAAAGCGTTGACTGGGCGAGTTAGGATGGACTAGTATGAATTAAGAGCGTGTTATGTACTTTCAGCGAGGCTCGACGCAGACAGTGTTTTGTCAGCAGCGCGAGTATTCGCGGCCAGTCTGGACAAGCTTGATGCTAACGTGAGTCTGCTCTTGTCGGAAATTGAGGCTGGCGGCTTGTCAGAATTGTCGATGCGGGCAGCTTACGCTGCAATGGCTCGCCATCTACCGGCTACCTATCATGACCCGTTCGATTGGCTTCTTGTTGCACAGGCGTTGTTTGAACCGTTGCAATTATTGATATCCGATGGCCATTTATTGAAATACACTGATTTTGTGATTTCCCTATAGGGAAAAGAATCCTATTTTAGATTTCGCGGGACGTAGTAATGGAGTGGTCAACTTTTAGCTGAGGGTAATGGAGATCATCGATGGGCAAGCCGATCGTCGTGACGGGCGCTATGCTGGTTTTTCCGGTTCAAATTCAGGATGTACTATTTGTGCCTCCGATTCCTCCACGACCCCTGTCGGGAAGCGGTTTTGCCAAGGTGAAGGGGCGGCCGGTTTGTCAGCTTGGCGATGAAAAAAAAATCATCGTGACAGCTAGCTATCAGACGGCATCGGCCTCCATTCCAGGCGTCGCTATTCTAACGGTCACCCAGGCCGAAACCGCTAAGCGAACAAAGAGTCCACTGCCTGTCATTATTGCGCCCAGCTGGGACGTTCTATGTACTATCACGGTTCCGGCACAAATACCGGGTACGCCTCCCGTTCCCCAACCCCATCCACCCGTTTCGGGTAAGGCTACCGTGATGGCCAATCCCAATATCAATGTGATAGCGAACTAAGGCATAGGGTGCCCATCTATCTAAAACCACTTTATTCTCACACCATTTTCTCGATAAGCATCATGAAGGCTTTATCTGAAGCACAGCAAGCATTCATTCAGGTCTGTAACATCTGCGAAACAGATGAAACAATCGCGTGCATTCCCTTAATAATCCTCATGGGACTAAATAAAACTTTAGTGTAGTGTGATTTACTTCTATAAAAATGAATCGATCTTTATTCCGATAGCAGGTGGCATACGATAGGATATGCGATTGTATGCAGTTCATCTTCTCATGCTGTTCAATGATAGGAATAACATGACGTGAGGAACCATAAACTTAATGCGACTGAAATCATAGCGGTGTTACAAGCACTCCGCGAGGGTGAGACGGTGCCTCAGATTTGTTGCCGATGGGGTATCAGTGCGACGACGCTTTATCAATTAAAAAGAAGTTATGACGGTCTGAGTGTACCTGTATTTGAGCGTATCACCGCACTGACGCGGGAAAACGCGCGGTTGCGCCAGCGTGTGAAATCGCTTGAACGCGATAGTGAAGTGCTAAGCGAGGCGCTTCGAGCGCAGAGTCTCAGCACACACAAGCGTCGCAGGTTAATCGATCACCTAAGGCAGCATCTCACCGTGAGTCTGGCGCGTGTATGTCGCTTAGTAGGAATGTCGCGCACCCTTTATTACTATGAATGTGGCGAACTAGGAGGAGAACAAGATGGCCCGGCCTTTGACCAAAGCTCACTAAAATTGCCCAAAAGTAGCCTTACTAAATCGGACAGGCTTCGAGGAAATGAGCAAGAAGACAAGAATGATTCTTAAGAAACGCCTTGTACAGGTTGCAATGAGAAGCCGAATTCCGCCGCTCGCCGATGTAATTGTTTGATAACTTGCTCCCCGTAGCGCTGTTCGTAATGATCTGCTCCGGGGTCCAAGTACGTCATGCCGAAACGCATCGCGCTGTAGAGCAGCACTGCAACCTTCTGGGGCGTGGCCGTTCGCCTTCGCCTTACCCGCGAACGCTTACGTGCCTGCTGCGCTGGGAAGCGCCATGAGATTGGTCGATGACGCGTGCGCACGCTACGGGCAATCCGAAATCATAAACACGAACCAAGGCAGCCAGTTTACAGCGAACGCGTTCATCGAGGCCGTGCTAGGCCGGGGCATCCGAGTGTCAATGCAGAGCAAAAAGTTGGCGTGACAATGTGTCGTCGAACGAGGGTGGCGAAAAATTACAGAAAAATGTCCGAACAACCGAGGCCACTTCTCTCGTCTATTACAAGAATAAATTGTACTAAACTATTTTTCGCACTGAACTAAGCTTTTAGCCACGGCGATACACTGCCGACTGCGAACGAAGCATCACTCGGGCGATGCTGGTGCAGGAACCGAGTCAGAGGTGAGGGTCCAGCGCGAACCGGGTGAATTGTCAAAATCACGAAGCATAAAAAGGATATGAAGATGACAATACTAAATTGGCTTTTATCGCTTGCTCAGCCGCGGGCGGGTGCCGATATTCGAAGCGTTGAAGCTCGACTTGCTTAGCCGGTCAATCCATTCTCTCAATGAAGCGACGTATTACCGCCGATGAGCTGGGCGCGTCTGTCAGCGGATCAAGATATCGCTGAGCGGCACGGTAATGTCGTTTCCACTAATACGCAATACGCGCCAGTCAAACGGCACAGGCTCATGATGCAATCGGGACGCAAGGTTTCCTAATAAACAATAAAGGAGAGGTTATGGCAACCACGGCAGATCAAATCGCAACAGATTACCCGATTCCGGTTTACCGGTTCAAAGTGACGCTTGGCAAAGACGAGATGGCGTTTAGTAATGTCTCGGGGCTGGATTTGGGATTTGAGACGATTACCTACAAGGATGGAGCGGGACATGTGTACCGGATGCCCGGGCAGAGCAGTGAGTTAAATATCACGTTGCGGCGGGGCGTGATCAAGGGTAAAAACGAGCTGTATGACTGGATTAGCAAAATATCGAAGAATCTGATCGACAAACGGGACCTCTCGATTAGCCTAACCGATGAGGCGGGCACCGCGTTGCTGGTGACGTGGAATGTGACAAATGCATTTCCGAGCAAATTGTCGGGGCCAAGCTTTGATGCGACAAGCAATGAGGTGTCGATCGAGGAGTTGACGCTCGTAGCTGACCGATTGACGATGACATTCCACTGAAAGCGCGATCAGCGGCACATGCCGCCAGTGCCTATCCTGATTGAGGTGAGAACATGGCTTACGATTGGCCGGGTGTGTATGTCGAAGAAGAGCGGGGTTTGTCTTTGGCGATCACTAGCGGGGCGACCGCGGTGCCGGTGATTGCGTATGAACTTGAAGGTTCAACTGGTAAAGATAAAGACAAGGCGGTTAATAAAGACCTAATTTCGGCGCCGGCCCGCATCGATTCGTGGATGGCGTTCATGAATTTACCCGGTGTTCAGACCGTAGCAGAGGCTGAAGCAGAAAATCCTCCTAAGAAGCGTCTGCTTGATTGCCCGCTTTATATCGCGTTAAAAACCTATTTCGACAATGGTGGTGGCTATTGCTATGTGTGCCCGACGAACGGAAAAGGTGATACTACCGACACCTTAATCAAGATTGTACCCGAGCTGGATGACGTGACATTAATTGTCCAAGCGGGGGGACCCAAATTGGCAGACGCGGTCTTTACGCCAGGCACAGGTTTATGTGCAGAGGGCAAATCGCGCTTTGCGATTCTGGATGGTCCATCCATCAAGCTTGACACGGACCCCAGTAAGAGCATGACAAAGGATTATCCTAATAGCTCATATGCTGCTGCGTACTATCCCCCATTGCAGGCAAACTGGGCAACGTATGTCACGAAGGATAAAGAGAAGGATGTGCAGGTCATAAAGGATATCCCGGTAAGTGCAGCGGTTGCTGGTGCATACTGTTCTGTTGACCGTGACCGGGGCGTGTGGAAGGCACCAGCCAACGTTCCGTTACAAGGCGGAGTCGTGCCGAAGTTTGTCGTATCCGATGCAACTCAGGGAATCTACAATCAATATACCAAACCCCTGAACATCATTCGCTGCTTTCAGACAGGCGTGCCATTGGTGTGGGGTGCGCGCACGCTGGCGGACGACAGTGAGAAGGAGCGTTGGCGATACGTGCCGGTGCGGCGGCTATTCAGTGCGGCGGAAAAAGATATTAAACGGGCGATGGCGTTCGCGGTGTTCGAACCGAATAACCAGCCGACGTGGGAGAAGGTGCGGGCGGCAATCGACGCATATCTGCATGGTATTTGGAAGGCAGGCGGGCTCATGGGCACGAAGCCGGAGGAGGCGTACTTTGTGCGGTTAGGACTGGGGGTGACGATGACGCAGGCCGAGATCGACGAAGGCAAAATGATTGTTCAAGTTGGCATGGCGCCTGTGTTTCCTGCGGAGTTCATTATTCTGCGCTTCACTCAGGACATGCACGCCGCGTAATGTGAGTGCTTGGTCGAGCGGATAGGATGTACTAGAAAATTAAGAAATATAGAAATAGTGAGGATAGTCATGGGCGGACCTTATAAAGTTCCTGGCGTATACATCGAAGAAGACCATTCGTTGTCGCTGAGTGTGCTGTCTGGTGCAACGGCCATCCCAGTGTTTGTTGGACAGTTTTATAAACCCGCGGAGAAAGAAAAAGATCCAACTCAAATACCAGACGGTACAGACCCTGTAGCCTGCGTCAGAGTGAATAATTGGGCTGAATTTACTAAGCAATTTCATAGCACGCTCAATTTAAAGCAGGCTACGCTCACCGTGTCTGACAATACTATTACAGGTAATCCGTGGACCGTTATGCCCGACTCCGCCAGCGCCGTATCAGTACAGGCGTATTTCGAAAATGGTGGCGGGCCGTGCTATGTTTTATCAATTAAATTGGACACACAACAAGGCGATATTGAAAGTGCGATTCTGGCTTATCCTGATATTTCGCTGCTGTGCTATTGTGGAAATGAACCATCGGAGCCGGAAATCGTAAAAACCACCTTTAAAAACTTGATTGATCCGCAGAAAAACCTCGGCTATTTTGTGCTGACGGACGGCTGTCTGAAAAAGGGTAATCCAGGTCAAGAAGATGTAGACGTAGTCGATTTCGGTAATAAGGAACAGGTTGCGATTTACTATCCAGCATTGCAGATGAGCTATCAGATGACGATATCTGCAGAGGAGAATATTACATTATCTGGAAAGTTTAAGAGTTTTGGTGGTAATCCTCCATTGCCGAACACACTCAAAGCCCTGAAGGCGTATCAGCCGCAGCAGCCAAATAAAGAGGCGCAGCAGAGGGACAAAGAAGAACTGATTGAAAAGATTAAGTTGCTATTAGCCGTTCCTCTTCGTGCAAGTGGGGTCATGGCAGGCGTCTATGCGCGTACTGATGCATTGCGTGGCGTATGGAAGGCCCCGGCGAATGTGACCTTGTCGTCGGTAAAAGGAACGGTGTGGCCTTGCCCAAAGCCCGGGGATGTAACCAACCAAACTAAAGCGCCTCAGCCGGTGAAGGTTACCGATGAGGTTCAGGAGAAACTGAATCCAAAAGGCATCAATGCAATCCGATATTTCACGAATCAACAAGCTTATGTGGTTTGGGGAGCCCGGACGCAGAATGGTTACGACGACAATCCTGATAAGCGTTGGCGTTATATCCCAGTGCGGCGCTTATTTAATGCAGCTGAACGGGATATCAAGGCCGCGATGAGGCAAGTGGTGTTCGAGCCTAACAGTCAGCCGACATGGGAAAAAGTTCGTGCGGCTATTGATACTTACCTGTACGCGATATGGGGCAAGGGCGGCTTGCAGGGCGCGAAACCGGAAGAGGCGTATTTCGTGCAGGTAGGCAAGAATGTGACGATGACCGATGCCGATATCCGCGCGGGCAAAATGATCGTTAAGGTTGGGATGGCTGCGGTACGTCCGGCCGAATTTATTATCTTGCAGTTTTCGCAGAAACAGCAAGACGAGTGAGCGCTTGAATTTGGCACACCGAGTGCTGCTTGGAGGCATTGAGATGCGTTGAGTTTTACGAATTTTGGAGTTCGAACAGTGCATCACGAACAACCTGGTGTCAGTTTCAATTTTCAAGAGGAAGCCCGTACGACGACACCGGCCGATACGACGGTGCCATTGTTTGCTGGCTATACGAAAAAAGATCCGGAGTCACAGGATCCAGAATTTAAGTGTCCAAAATCACCTGTTCTGCTAAATACATTTGAAGACTTTACGCAGGTTTTTGGTGGTTTTCCGTTATCTGGCAATCCATTGGTTCCGTTGACACAGGAAGCCGCTTTCTATTACACCGTGAGGCATTATTTTGATAACGGTGGTAGTGCATGCTATGGTGTTTCATTGGGAAGCTATACGGATTTGCCAGAAGGAGACGACTATTACGCACGGCAAGAAATTGCTGATTGCATCACCAGAATTGACTGGAATCATCTTCTTGAGCAGGCGCTAGATGCAACGCTACTAGCGGTGCCCGATATGGTGATGCTATCGGCACCCCGGTACTATCAGGCAAGCGACAGCGGCCGGTTGAGCAATCAAGAGGAACAGTCGGAAGATGTAGACCGTTGGATGTCGGTGTGGCAAAAGTTATTAAGCACAACCCAATCCCATCGGCAAGTTTTTGTCGTGCTCGATGCGCCGGACAATCCGAAGCTTGTGCGCCAGTGTTTGAATGGACTGGCTTCAATGGATGAGGCACAGCGGGCGCGCGGTGCAGTGTATTGGCCGCGTCTGCAAACGAATTATTACGTCGATTACGATGACGGACACCAGCGGATTCGACGCCAAATCGTCGTTCCACCCTCAGGCGCTGTAGTTGCAGCGATTGGTAAAACAGACCGCGATCGTGGTATTTGGAAAGCACCGGCCAATATTGAATTAACCCAAGTGATTCGGCCTAACTATCGGAACTGGCGTGATGTATTGCTTTCTGAGCCGCCGCTATTCGATGAAAATAAAATTAGCATTAATCTGATTCGAAGCTTTGTCGGGCGCAGAGTGCGTGTATGGGGCTGCCGCACGTTGGTTGCTCCACCGTTGCCGGACCGGTGGCGCTACGTCCAGGTGCGGCGCACGCTGACCTATATCGAGACCACATTAACGAACATTGGCCGTTATACGATGTTCGAGCCGAATACCCCGATTACGTGGACGACGCTCAAAAGCTTGGCGCGTGCCTGGCTACGCGATCTATGGCTCGCGGGCGGACTGGCTGGGGCACAAGAAAGCGATGCGTTCCAGGTCTTGTTAGGACTTGGCGAGAGCATGACGACAGAAGATATTCGATCGGGCCGGTTAATTCTGATCGCGAAGCTTGCGATGCAATATCCGGCAGAGTTTATCGAGCTGCGCGTGTTGTTTCAAACGAGCAGCGATGCTGTGCTAACGGAATCGACGGAGAAAGCGACATCATGAGCAGTGCAATATTATCAACTGCCGAGGCGATGGCTAAGGCGCCGATTACCGGTGATTTTTACGTGCATAGCCACCGGTTTTTAGTCCAAGTCTTTGCTAAGACGAATTGGCGATTCACGGGTAATCTTCAAGCGCTCAACGTACTGCCAACGGTCGTTGATTTTCGTTTTCAACGCATTAGCGGACTGGGCCGGACAATCCAAACGCAGATGTATCATCAAGGTGGTGATCCTATTAACCAGATTCACTTACCAAAGGAACTCACACAGGAGAACATTGTTTTGGAGCGCGGGGTCACGACATTATCGCCGTTGACGACAATGTTCATCGACACGATGCGCCAATTCAAAAGCCGGTATCTAGTGGTGGCCATCTTGTTGCTCGATTCATCGTCGTTGCCGCTGTGCAGTTGGATTTGCATGGACGCGTTGCCCGTGAAGCTGCAATGGGGTGAACTCGATGCCAATAGCAACACCGTCTTGCTTAATACGATGGAGCTTGCTTGCCGGGATGTGCAGTGGATGGGGTTGGTGGCATGATCGAGATTCATGAATTAATCATCGAGGCGCGCATCGGTACGCCAGGGACACGGAGTGTGCCGGTGACCGCATTGGGTACGGCTGCGTCGCCCATACCTCCTCGGGAAGCAGCGCAGAGTGAGGCGCGCTGGATGGATGCGATTGTGCGGCAGGTCATTGAACAATTGCGTGATGAATGGCGCAGTGATGTTCACGGAGGTAGCGTATGAGCGGGAGCGATCAGTCGCTGAAGAAATTGAAAATGACGCCCTATTTGCTGGACAAGGGGGGAGCGCTCAAGAACTTGGCAGGGCCTTTCGAAGTTTTGTATAACCCCGAGTCATTGACGATTGGGTATGGTGCGAATTTTCGGGAAGAGTCGCTAGCCGACAGCTCCAATGCTCGCGTCAAATTCGGCGCGGTGACACCCAGCACGCTGGCGGTAGAGTTGATCCTAGACAGCAGCTTGCCAGACAGCAAAACAAGCGTCGATGAGCAGCTGACTAGTCTGTACATCACGTTTTTTAGGATCAACGGTGCGGTGCGTACGCCCAACATTGTTAAGGTCGAATGGGGCAATTTTGGCTGGGCGGGGCAAATGAAGTTTACCGGCTGGATGACGAACATGACGGTGAAATGTTCGCTCTTTGACCGCAGTGGCGCGCCTCAACGTGCCAATCTCTCAGTCCACTTTCTTGAAGAGTTGGAGTTGGATATGGGAAGCAAGGGTGGCAGCGGCGGCAATGTGTCGCAGGGGGGCGGCCAAGGCGGTAGCAGTGGTAGTACGCGGCAAGTCAGTATGTTGTACGAGGGCGGGCCCGTTCCAGATGGTGCCGCATTGGCTCATATTGCCGAGGGAGCGTGGTCTGTGCCGAGCCAAACAACGGCGAGCGATTATCTGTCGTATGCCCGTGAAAATGATCTGGATAGCTTGGAGGCTTTGACACCCGGCCAATTTTTGCGTGTGCCTGGCGCTAGGGAGGCGTGATGGCGCTTCCCTTTGCGAGTAAAAAATTTGACATCCAGGTGCAAGGCCAGCCGCTGTCCAAGCTCGGTTTAACGGTGATTGAAGCGGAAGTTCAGTATGCGGTCAACCGGATTCCAATGGCCCGGTTAACGTGCCGAGTGGATATAGAAGATCCAGCCAACAGCTGGGCATCGTTGAGCCAGATAGACAAAGCATGGCAGCCAGCTCATACCGTCAAGATCAGCTACACGGATGAAACGGGCACGCGCGTTCCGATTTTTGATGGGATGGTCGCCAGGCCACTGAACCCGAGCTATGTGCAACGGCAACTAACGTGCCAGCTCGAAGTGGTCCATGAGTTGCAGAAAATGGCCAACAGCCACCGCAGTCAAGTGTTGACCCAAAAAGGTGAAAAACTCACCGATGCCCAGGCTCTGCAAAAGCTGTTCAAGGAGCACGGCATCAAGGTGAAAAAAATCGATGGCATGACAGTTTCGCACGCACAGCTGATCCAATGGTCTTGCTCAGACTGGGCCTGGTTGATGAGCCGGATTAGCGCGTATCCGGTCTGGTTGATCGGTGCTCCCGAACAATCGGTGTCGATCCTCAAACCGGATATTGGGCAAGCGCCCCAAGGCCTCGTCTTAAAAGCGGCGAAGCAGAATGCCGGGATCGAGTTGCGTGATATGAAGTACCGGCGTGATAGCCGAAGACTACCGAACCAATTGAGCGTGAATTATTGGGATGTCGCGCAGCAGAAAAGCCAGTCTGTGAAGGCGAAATCTCCGGCAGTCGGATCGGGCGTATTCAAGCCGCTTACCTATGCTGCATCCGATGCGATGCACTGGACACTGAACTCAGGCTTGCCGCTTAGCGAGACGGAAGCGCAATTTTTCGCGGATGCCCGCTTGCTAGGTTGCCAACTGGCGGGTACCCAGGCGGAGTTCACGGTGGATTGGAGTGAAGCAACGGCTAAACTGGCACCTGGACAAACCCTAGAGTTGTCAGGCTATGGCACTTTTGATGGCAAGGGGCTGATTGCCGAAGTGCGACACCAATGGATCGGTGCTGGCCAAGGTAAGACGATCGTGACGACGGGCCGGCCTAACGCCGTGATCGGCCTTCAGCTACCTGAGATCGATGCGCCCTTGATGCCAAGGGTTCAAGGTATGGCCCCCGGTGTGGTTGTGAAGCCTGGCCGCGAAAAGGACCCGACTGGCTGGGGGGGGATGGCGGTGCGCGTACCGGGTCTGGGAGGCAAGCCAGGGCAGGAGCCGCCGGTCTGGGTGCGGCCCGGCATGGCCTATGCAAGCAAGGGCAGCGGCTTATGCTTGTATCCGGAAGCCGATGACGAGGTGATGCTGGCATTTCTGAGTGACGATCCGCGTTTTCCAGTGATCGTCAGCGCTGTGCATAACCCGAAAAACAAGGCACCGTTTGAGCCGAGCGAGAAAAACGAGCAGAAGGGTTTGGTTTTGGCGAAAGACGGCAAGACACAATTCCAATGGCTTTTTGACGTCAAGGACGGTGGCACGCTGACGTTGGAAGCGCAGAAGACGGCACTGGTACTGTCCAAGGCAAGCCTGCGAGTGCATGGCGAAGAGGCGTTCGCGCTTGATGCAAAAAAAATCACGGTGGAAGCCAAAGAAGGTCTTACCCTCAAGAATGGTCAATCCGAGATGAAGATGGGCGGGACCTCCCTAAGCGCCAAATCGCAAACGCTTTCGTTGCAGGGCTCAGCCAAGGCTGACCTCAAAGGCGGCCAGGTCAATTTGGGTTAATCGTATGAATGGAGGGCAGGATGGCGGACGGACCTCAAAATCAGCTTGGATGCGGCTGGAAGTTTCCGGTGCAGTTCGAATGTGTCTCCGGCGAGCCAAAGGCAGCACAAGTGATGATGTCACGCGATGCGGACAATATCAAAGAGAGCCTGCAGGTACTGTTTAGTACGCAGCCGTACGAACGGGTGATGCGCGCAGGCTATGGGTGTGATTTGCAAGCCTTTGTGTTTGAGAACATTAGCGATGGGCTGCGCACCGAAATTCGCCAGATGATCAGCGACGCGGTTCAAACCTACGAGCCCCGGGGCACGCTGGTCTCAATTGATTTCAGACCGGACAGCAATTCGCCGTGGACACTCAATATCGATATTGCTTACCGGATCCCCCTGAACAATACGGTGCAGCATGTCGGTGGCAGGCTGAATTTCGGCAGTCCGCAGGGAGGTTGGCTTGCACAAAGAGCAGCCGGATAAATAGAACGTTCTTTTACGATCAGCATAAAAAAACCTATTATGACAGTGAAGAAGACATTATCGCCTCAAGAGTCGTTCATACTGGATCAACGCGATTTGGCATGGCACTTAAAGACTTGGCGAGACTATGTAGCTTTGCTGCCATTTGATCATCCGTTTGCCACGCCGGGCAGTTTTGAGAAAGACGATAAGTCGTGGAAGAAGTTCTTTTTCCCGTCCGATGAAGCCGGTGATTCAGTCGACCCCGTCGCGGCCTTACTTAAGGCGGTAGCTCAGCCCAATGGCTTGCTGCCCCCCCAGCAAGCCTTTCTGGTCGCATTTTTAGTCTCGCTCAACGTGCCGCGAGACCTGTTCAACACGATACCGGCTCGGCATCGCGCGCTTTATTACCGGGACGAGCTCGGTGCACGGGAAAGGTCTGCCGTGCCGGATCAGGTGATGCTGTCATTCACGCCAAGCCAGTCAAGCTTGATGTTGCCGGCCGGTGAACGGTTCAGTGCGGGCCAGGATAGTGCAGGGACACCATTGGAATATCGGCTCGATGAGGACGTGTGGGTGAACCAGGCGATGCTCACGGACGTGTGCTGGTATCAGTCGGAAAACCATAACGATAACCCTCAAACCCAACATCCTGCCACGAAGCGGGTGGTGCTTGATACGCTTGATCAGTCTGCCACGGTGTGGCCAAACGAAGAGGTGCGGCTATTTAGTTACGATCCTCAAAGGGACCAGACCGTGGTGCGCGGGCGCGTGGTTGCTTCGCCGGTGCTGGCTGTCGCGCAAGGGGAGCGCGAAATCGAGGTGACGTTTGATGGCGTTGGCGGTCTGATGGAAGAAGGCCAGGAGCTCAGTGCATGGATAAGCGGAGAGAAAGGTTGGGTTCCCCTAAAGAGACTCATCATCATCGATATGCCGCCTGATGGCCGGAAGGCGGCGTTTGTATTACAGGCCGATCAAGGCGCAATAGCGGTGCCCGCAGGGTTGGATGGCTTTAATGATCCCGTGCCGTTGCTCAAGATAACGTGTCCATTGGCCGATATTCCACGTGTTAAGCAAATTAACGTTACGGTGCGCAATCCTACCCAGGTGATGATGGCGACCGATGACAGTGTGGCAGAAACGGGTAAAAAGAGCACGCCATTCGGTGAATTTCCCGCATTGGGCAGCAGCCTGTATTTAATGTCCCCGGACTGGTGCAACAAGCCGGATTGTACGTTGACCATCAGGCTGAATCCGGCGTGGACGGGATTGCCCATACAGAATTTCCACGATTGGTACCAATGGGACAGCGTGGGCGGCCAGGGTGGAGAGTCTGGCTACGCCATTTATGGTGGTAGTGTACCCGGGAATAATCAGGCGTTCATGGTCAAAATGACGGTGGTGAATGGTCAACCAGAAGGTGGAATGGTCCCGTTATTCGAAAATCAATTGTCGGCAGACGCTCCGCCGCCGATAGGTGCTTTGCTGGCCTTTAACGAGATTAAGACACTCACCGCCCCCATCATTGAAAGTACCGATCCGCACGACTGGACACAGTATCTTCGTTTCGAATTAACGGGCCAGGATTTTGGGCATGCCGCTTATCAAAATTCACTCGTCGCGCCGCAATATAAGAAGACGCCTACGATTATCGAACTCCATCCTCCGTATACGCCGCGGTGGACATCGTTATCCGTGTCGTATGAGTTATCGACAACAAGCCAGCCTACCCGGCATTCGCTCTCGCCTCCGTCTGAATCGGGTTGCGCCATTGCTTCGCCGGCGCTGGCCGTTGCGGGCGGGCAGCGTATGATCGAAGTGATGTTTGATGCCTCGATCGGAGCAAGAGAAGGCTTGAGTGCATGGGTGAGCGGAGAGAACAGAAGTTGGATTCCCTTGCAGAACTCCGAGGAGATTGATGATGATAAAAAGGCTTCGTTTGTATTACAGGCTAGTCAAGGCGCAATAGCGTTGCCCGCAGGGTTGGATGGCTTTAATGATTCTATGCCGTTGCTCAAGATGATGCATGCGTCGGCTGGAATTCCAGGTGTTACGCAGATCAACGTAACCGTGCTCAATTCTCCCCACGTGCTCATGGCGACCGATGGCGGTGTGACGGAAATAGATAAAGAAAACAGGCCATTCGGTGATTCCCCTGTATTGGACAGCAGCTTTTATTTGATGTCGCCGGACTGGTGCAACAAGCCGGATTGTCAGCTGACAATCACACTGGACCCAAGTTGGATGGGATTGCCCACGCAGAGTTTCCAGAGTTGGTATGAATGGGACAGCGTTGATGGCCAAGATGAGAAGTTTGGCTATGCCATTTATGGCGGTCACGTACCCGAGAATAATCAGGTTTTCACGGTCGAAATGGCTGTGGCGAGCCGTCAACCGGCAATGACGAGCAATTTATCAGATGACGGTAGACTTCCGCTATTTGAAGACAAATCGCCGGGAAACGCTTCGCCACCGATCGGTGCTTCGTTAGCCTTTAACGCGATTAATGCGCTGACCGCCGAGATCATCGAGGATGCCGACCCGCGCCATTGGGACCAGTACCTTCGTTTCAAACTGACGGGCCAAGACTTTGAGCATGCCGTCTACCAGAGTTCTTTGAATACACCGCTCTATAAGAAGACGCCTACGATTATCCGGCTTCATCCCCCGTATACGCCGCAGTGGGCCTCGTTATCCGTGTCGTACAAACTATCGACGGCTGCACTCGATACCCAATACCGGCTTACGCCATTTGGTCATTGTGCGGACGATGCGCCAATGGCCCACGAGTTGGGCCAGCCAGCGCGTCAATTAATGCTGGGTTTCACGGGGATACAACCGGGGCAAGATTTGGCGCTGTACTGGAAAGTACGAGCGGCCAATCCTGATGTGCTGTTGTCTTGGGACTATCTTTCCCAGGACAAGGATAAAAAGAGCTGCTGGCAAGCGCTGGACATGCAGGTGCATGATAAAACAGGAAAATTGTCAACGTCCGGCTTATGGCGGACAACGTTGCCGCACGATGCGAGCCACCAGGACCCGGCCATGCCCGCAGGGCGCTACTGGGTACGCGCACAGTTCAAGCCGCCTGCCCAGCACGAGCACGATGGGGAGCAGGATGATTTTGCGGTCAGTGACGATGCGGTGAAGCCTTCTGATTTTCCGTGGCTGTTAGGCCTGAACGTCAATTGCATGACGGCTACGCTTGTCAATGTTGAGCATATTGCCGCAGATCATCTGACCACGCCCCTGCCTGCTGATACGGTCACGCGCAGTGTTGAGCCCATCGAAGGTCTGCAAACTATCACACAACCCTGGCCTTCCGAGGGCGGCCAGCCCGTGGAAGCAACAGGGAGATTTTATCAACGAATTGCCCAGTGCCTGCATCACCGCGGCCGTGCATTGACATGGGGCGATATCCGGCAATTGCTCACGGAGCGTTATACGGAAATTCATGACGTACGAGAGGCCACCCCCCGCGTGCAAGACAAAGATGATCCGAACGCTTATCCTTTAATTCAGCGTCTGGTCGTCATTCCAAAGCCTGATCAATCCGATAGCGGTGACCGGTTGCGTCCTGCGTTCAATGCGTCGCGGCTGAAGCAGATGAAACAATTTATTCTCGGCAGAGCGACGCTATGGCTTAACCTTGAAATCGGCAATCCAGCTTATCGCGATGTCCCGCTCGCCTATACAATCGACTTTACTGCCAGTACGAATCCTGATCAGGGCTATCGGCAAGTGGCACAGGCGCTCAGCGCCCAGTATATGCCTTGGGCCAACGGCTCCAGTCCGGGTGAAGTTCGTACGGGCGTAACACTCGACTACTATGCGATGCTTGCTTTCATCGAGCGTTTGCCGATTGTGATGCGGGTAAAGAGCCTATTGCTCGATGGGCAAGCGCGAACCGTTGAGGCAAACGGTCTAGAGGCGCTGGTACTCACGTTTGGCGAACGCACGTCAACGCTTTTTGGTCAACCACAGCAGGTGAAGCTCCCGGCAGACTATACCCTTGTTGGCAATCGCGTACGCGTTAGCCACGACGGCCAGTATCTGGCGGTCGATGTGACTAAGTCGCCTGACACGCCGGCCATTGCCATTTATGGACCAGACAGCCAATGGCGCCACATTGAACTAGATGAACTAGAAGCCGGACAAGCGACCATATTTGAGTTGACTGGGCCGCATGCCTGTCCTGGTATTGCCTATCTTCGCGGTACTGCCGTGCAGTTTGATCAGCTCAATAACCAGCCGTTTGGCATCGGCCCAAGCTTCGAGGTGGACGCAAAAGAAGGCGCTGTGACGGATCTCAGCGTTGAGGACAACGGGCAGTTTATCGCTGTGGCTCAAAAAGAAGGATATCTTCGTTTCTGGACGCTCAATAACAATACGTATCAGAAAGTGCGGGAGGATCCGATAACGCTGCCCGATTGGAACGATCGCCAGATTAACCTCAATGGCGGCGGAACACTTCCCTTAGTCGCAAGCTGCAAGGACGATACGGGTGTTTATGTGTACCCGGACGTGGTCCATCATCCTAATAAGTTTGTCCAACTAGAAAGTGCTTCAAGTACCGTGTCCACTCTTAGCCGGAACGCGCAGGTGATCGCGTGCGCGTATCAAACGGATATCACTATTAACCAGATACAAAACGGCATCTGGCAACGTGCCGGTAAGGGCATTTCATTGGGCCAGCCGGTGACCAGCGTGAGTCTGAGCGATACCGGCTATGTTCTGGCCGCCGGCGCTGATGATGGTAAGCAGGTTGAAATTTGGATCGGTGTGAATGGTTCCGATCCTACCTTGTTGCAAACGCTTGAGGCGGAAACAGGATTCGGCACAAGTGTGAGCTTAAGTGGCAATGGCTTAATACTTGCAATGGGCGGCGAGCAAGACTCGATCCTATTGTATCGCCGGGCAGCAGAGTCAATATGAGCCCGCTGTTGATCCGACGGCACACACCGTCTACGCGCCAGGGAATAAACACTTTTATCGGCTGGGGCTTATCGCATGGATGACGTTGAACAGGAATACGACGCGATTCACTTTGATAGCCTGTGGGCCACGGCATTGGATACGTTGCGTACGCTCGCCGGTCAACAATGGACCGAGTTTGGCGAGCACGATCCAGGTGTAACGTTCTTGCAGGCGCTCACCTATAACGTGGCCGATCTAGCCTACCGGCACACGCATCCGCTCAAAGATTTGCTGACGCTCAGTCCCGATGATGTGCAACGGCGTCAAGAAAAGAATCGGAAGCGAATTTTTCCATTGACGTTTGGTCCAGATTGGGCGCTAACCTGCTCACCGGTCACGGAAAACGACTATCGGCGCGCGATTCTGGATTTGCGCTCGGATGAGGCAACGCAGGCTGCAGCCCTATCGCAGGGCTTTTATTTTATGGATGCGCAGTTGGTACGAGAGCCTTTTGATCTCAAACAGATATATAGCTATCGGTACAATGAAAACAATCGATGTTTTCAATTCGATTTCAATCTGCCTTCCAATCATTCGCAACTTGAGACCAATCAATTCTGTTTGTTAGGCGGATACCACTTATATGTGGCGAAGCAGCGCGGCATCGATAAAGGAGAAGCGAAGGAGGCCTTGCAAACGTGTCTGCGAAACAATCGTAATCTGTGTGAGCAGGTGCGCAGGATCATCTGGCTCGAGCCCCAAAATGTGGACGTGCAAATCGATATCGAACTCGATGATGAGTGGCAGGATCCGGTCAAGACAATGGCCGCCCTTTATCAACAAGTCGATGCTTGCATCAGTTCACCGACGATGCGCGCGGGGGCGCCGCAGCTCATCGAGCAAGGCATTTCAGCGGAGGCCGTCTACGATGGTCCACGATTACAGAACGGCTGGATCACCTCAATTCCCGATCCCGTTGACTACACGCAGTCCCGTGTCGTCGATATTAGTGGACTTGCTCAGTCATTACTGGCGCTTGCCGGGGTCGATAGGATGATGAACCTGCAAATCGGCGATATACCGTCCTGGACAATGGTGATTGACCCGGCATGTTATCCGGTCGCCTGGGGGGACGATCCGATTGCTTCGTTAACCGGTACTTCGTTAACCGGTAAAACTGGTGAGTCACCTAAAGTCCGCTTATTTAAGCGAGGCGAACTACAAACTATTGACCCAGAAGCTCTCAAACAAGCGATCCAAGATGCGCAGCCCTCCATCGTCACGGACACACCGACGGGTGTGCCGATTGGCCGTTGGCGTGGCGATACTTACGCACCGGCGAGCAACCGCATCCCGCCATGCTACGGCTTGCAGGATGATATTAAGCCCCAAGGGGTTGATGAAAAAAATCGTTTGCAGCGCCAATACCAATTCTTTTTGCCATTCGAGCAGTGGATCGCAAATGGCATAGCGCAAGCGGCCAATGTTGCCAAATTATTGGCATTCGACCGGTACACCTTGAAGCAAGCTTCGCCAGGGAATGTATGGGGATATCAGTGGCCCTATTTGCCGGATTCTCGCTTGAATGACTTGTTCGATCACTGGAAAAAGGACCTAACCGATTGTATGGTCGAGCGTTCGGAGGATGGGGTCAAAGAACTCGCGATTATCGACTATCTTCTGGGGTATTTTGGGGTTCAGCAAGGTCTAGGCGTGTTGCGTGATAAGGCGCGGCTTTGTGAATTTATTCAGCTTCAGCAAGGCTACCTCGAACATGTTTGTACGCTGACCTACAACCGTGCCAATGTCCAGATCGGCCAGATCTCCGATCTTCAGAAGCGAATTGCCGCTCGATTGGGCATCGGCGCGGAACTCTTTGCCCTGACTCGCGGCGACAAGCTGAACAATTTGCCGTTCTACTTAATCGAATATTGGCTGTTGTTACCGACGCAACCCAGAAAATCCATTCATTTGGGACCCGCGTCTAACGCAGTCATTGAATTTTTAGACGAACAGGAAACGGAGAAAAAAGCACTAGCTCTGAGCTTTGGAGAGGGGGAAGACCTTCCCGAAATTGGACAACTCTTTAAAATGACTGTGACAGGCGGCCCTCCACCGCCCGACGTTAGTGTTTATCCTTGGGCGGTCGTTTCGAATGTAAAGGCTGACGGAGGGTCTATTACGCTATCGTTTGATCTGCAGCACAATAACCAGCTGTATGTCGATGCCGAATACATTGTGGATGGTGTATCCAATAAAGCGTGGCAGCTGTCTTGCGAGACATTGAGTGAATGGATGTGGGGCGTTGATTATCCACTCGTCTATACCGCTGATCAATCTGGCTTATTAGATGATCATCGAAAGCGTTGTCAAATCGCCTCTAGCGCGACAGCGATCCAGATCGGAGACACAATCAATATTCCATCTAATCCAAACATTCCGGGTGGTTTAATCGAAGCGGTTGTCGAGCAGGTGAACATATCGCAGGGCACCTTTGTAGCAAAATGCGCGACTGGCGCCCAGTGGCCAGGAACCAACGGAGACGGCAAAACACTTCGGCGCTGCTACGTCAAGCGTTCGTTACCCCTGGCAGACCAGTTTTCGTTTAGCATCGGCGTCGTATTGAATCGCGAGAACGAGTGGTTTTCTCCGTCTTCTGAATCCAGCGACGTTATTGAGTGGGTCGAGCAGGTTGTGCGGGATGAAGTTCCGTGTCATATCCAATCGACTGTCCACTGGTTGAACCGTAGCGCGTTCCGTTCCTTTGGACATGCATACAATGGTTGGCAAAATAGCGGTTGTCCGTTTGGCAATGAGGCGTACCAGCTGCTAGAGCTCTTGTCACTGAGCCGCTTGCCGGATCAACCGGCTGGTATTGGCACGGTCTCTCTCTATAAAACAGATGGAGATGTGCATCTTAATCCTGATGGGACATATCAAGACGAAGAGGCCATTAAGAAAAATGAAGTGATGTATATTTTAACGGATAAACAGTACTAGACACCATGGGATATTTGAGCGCGACGCTGCTGATATTACCGGCGAGGAGCTTATGACGCTGCAAGAAGCCATGCGCCGAATATTGGACGCCCGTTTGGAAGTTAAAATTGCCGATTTGAAAAAGCGCTTCGGGACCGGCAGAAAACCGAGCGAAGGCGATTACATCCTCTTGTTCAACGTGCTCGAGGCATTGTGTGATGCGCTGGATATGGCGCAAGATCTGACGAAAGTTGTGCCGGGTGAGGGGCTGCGGTTGGAACAAGACCGTCTCGCGCTGAATGTGGAGGCGAAGGGCGGGTTGAAAATCAACGCATCTGCGCCGTATCTGTTTGCCGATTTCGACGGTGACACATGTTTAGCGGCCGATGACAACGGTATCTATGTTAAATGCCGCCCCGTGCTTCATGATGGCAAAGGCCCCCTGTCTGTGCAAGCGGGGTTCGGCGTGAGAGTCGAAACGGTCGATGGTGTCGAAAAAGTGGTGCCGCAAGGCGTGAGCCAAGCCGTGGGCGGTATTGGGGCCACGGAGGACGGCTTAAGGGTGGAGGTAGCCGGTAGCGGGCTTACTATCGAAGAGGGGCTGGCGTTGATGTGCGGCAAAGGCATGAGCGCTGAACAGGGGCTGCAGATCGTGCTGACTAAGGATACAGCGTTAGCGCTCGATGCCGATGGTCTGTGTGTGTGTACAGGCAAAGGCAATGCGCTGCAGATTGACGAGAACGGTCAATTGACGCTTAATCCAAAAGTCTCGGTGAGCACGTTTGAAAAGATGTCATTCGCCGAGCGTCAAGAGATATGGAAGCTTTTAGAAGAGACCGCTCAACCCGCTGCGATCGGTAAACTGCGTATTTTGAGTCAGTCTGAAGATGTGCACTTGAATGACATCCTCAATGATCAGGAAAAAATTGAACTGGCCAAAGTTTATTTTGTGCCAGCTGCTTCAGAGCAACCAGTTCAGGTGGTCACGGGTGATTTGGCATCGGTCATTGTGCAACTCAAGGAGGCTTTTCAGACGGAAAAGTTACCGTGTCCCGAACATTACGTGTCATGGTTCAATGTGCTCGAAGCGTTGTTTGACGCGCTGGGTATGACGCAGGATCTAACGAAAGTCGTACCAGGTGATGGACTGCGATTGGAACAAGACCGTCTTGCGCTGAATCTGGATAAGAAAAGCGGGTTGAGTATCGATCAAAAATCATGCCTCACGGTCCATCTTGACGACAGCACATGCTTAGCGGCCGATGACAAAGGGATCGATGTGAAGTGCCACCCCGTGCTCCATGATGGCCAAGGCTGCTTGGCTGTGCAAACGGGGCGCGGCGTGACGGTCGAAAAGGTGGGCGGTGCCGAAAAAGTGGTGCCAAGCAATTGGCAAAGCAAGAATCAACCTGTGGGTGGTCTTCAAGCCACGGCGCAGGGTTTAACGGTGGCGGTGGCTAGCGGGCTTACGGCCCGCGGGGGGCTGGCAGTGGTTTGCGGTGGCGGTGTGAATGTCCAGGACGGGCTGCACGTCGCGCTGGCTCAGGACACAGCGTTGGCGCTCGATGAAAGCGGACTCCATGTGCATACCGTCGAAGGCAACGCGCTGCGACTGAACGGCAGCGGTCAATTGACGTTCGATCCGGGCGCTTTGGTCTCGGTTGAAACGTTTGAAAAAATGCCGCTCGCCCAGCGTCAAGAAATATGGCGGATTTTAGTGAGAGCAGGTCAAGAAAAAGAGGAGGATGAGTTGACATGAGTCCAGACGATGAAAACGGCGGGCTGCAGAATACGCTCGTGCGGAATAGCCCGCTGAGAGACCGGATTGCAGAGCTGAAAAGATATTTTCAAGCGGGGCAGGTCCCGACTGAAGCTGATTTTTCTGAACTATTGGACCTGTTACAGGAAGCCTGTCAAGCAGTTGGGGCAGTGGATCGTAATCCGGGAGCGGGTTTACAGCTGTCCCCGCCGTCAACAAAATCGGACGGTCCGTTGAAGCTGAGCGTCAAGTGTGATGGCCGGACAACTGAGCTAGGCGCCGAGCAAGAGGGGTCAAAGGCACTGAAACTGAAAACGAACCCGGACGGCGCGTTACAGGTTTCTGATGATGGAAAGCTTCAGCTTGTTTTCAGTTCGGAGTTGGAGGGAGAAGGTTTGCTTCAGATCCAAACGGGGCCAGGACTGGAGATTATAAGGAGCACGGGCAAAGAAACTCTTGCGATGAAGTTGCAAGAGGATAAAGGTTTGAGGTTTGACAGCACAAACGGAGGCAGCGTGCAGATCCATTGCGGGCCTGCCATCAAGATCGATAATGGGCCACTTGAGGTTGTGCTGGGTGAAGGATTGCAGTGGAATGATCAAGATAAAAATCTCGAACTCAATCTGGCAAAAGATAGTGGTTTGATATTTAATGGTGAAAATGCTGTCGATTTGCTGCTTAATCCAGAAGAAGATAACGTGATAGAGAAGGTCGAAGAGAATGGCCAAAACGCTCTGCGCGTAAAAAAAGACACGTTGCTTTGTGATGTTTCTACATTTAGAAAGCTTGATAAGGATACGGAAGGCCGCCTGATCCTAAAGGATATTTATCAGCTTTTATGCAAATCTGCGCAGGACGATACATGATAAGGCCGGATAAACGAGAATGCTGCACGTAGCGGAAAAGGCAGTAAAGTACTGCTTTCAATTCTTAACGGAAAATAGGGCGATTCGATGAAAGTTGATGAAAACGTTAAATTTAGATAACGGAGTAGAATCTTCGTATCAAAACGTGGAATCAGCGGGACTCGATCGAATGATGAGTAATGGAATCGAATAAAAACCCTGATGCGGAAAAAGAGGTCAATGAAGAGGACTCCGCTGTAGAGGGTCCATGGTCGCTGCCAAGGCTGAAATCGTGCTTTGAAGCCAAACATGTTCCACGACAGGAGCACTTCGATGCCATTTTGGATGGACTGTCGAAATGTTTTAAGGCCATTGGTATCGATTCAGAGGGAAAGCCAGAGTTGCCGGCGAATGGGTTATTTTTGAATAAATTGCCCAACGATAACTATCAGTTATCTGTATACCTGGATGAAAAACGTTCAATGACCAGCAAGACAGGTAGTGTGGCTGTCAAGGTGGACAAAGATCGCAGAATCGGCTCGGATGATAAAGGTTTGAAATGTATTTTTAGCGACGAGTTGAAGGGCAAAAAAAATAAAAGCGGTGTGACGATGCTTGCTTTGCAGGCGGGCTGTGGAATTGAGGTGACAAAGGTTAGTGTAAGTGGTGAGACTAAAAAAGTCCAACTAAAACTCAAGGACAAAGACACATTAGTCTTGGATGAAAAAGAAGGACTGGGGTTGAAGTGCAAGGAGAATAGTGGATTCAAGCTCGATTCTACCTTGCAGCTAGATATACTTAAGGGAAAAGGGCTGGTCATCCCGGATGAGGGAAATAATCAAAATAAATTGAGTGTCCAGCTTGATAAGATAAGGGGCGTGAAATTTAATGGCGGATTAAGTCTGAATCTCGATGCTGAGAGTCATTTTGAAGACCTTTCGAAAGGGCTTTGTTTGAAGCGGAGCGATATATTTTCAAAAGAGGTTTTTGAGGGTCTCGGAAAGGAGTCGTTAAAAAAAATATACAATTTACTTCGTTCTGTTTTTGATGAAAATGGTGTTCCTCTTGGGCCTGAGGTTAAAGATTTTTTATGGGCGGATGCCGTTTGCAGTCGTTACGATAATTATCGCTCGAATGGCGGTTGGTTTTCTGTTTTGACTCGTGATGAGGATGGCAAAAAAAATTCGTTAATGTTTTTGGATCAGGAGGAAAGAAAGGATATTGGGGAAATTGTGGGGAATTCGATTGTTGTTTTGGATAATAAATTGGTTGGTATTGGCGTATGCGAAGAAGAACCTGTGTTTTACAGTGTAGATATCAGTACTACACGCTATAGGGATGAAAAAATTAAACTTGAACCGAAATCTTGTCCAGAAACTTGTTTTCGTGGGCCATTGTGCTTTAGTTCGGATGGGAGTCGAGTAATTTTTTTGGATGGCGACAAAAAAGATGTCAGTGTATATTATTTTAGTGATGCTGCTGCTGATGATGGTGGTGGCGATGATGAAGGTGATGGTGACGTAAAGAAAGAATACGAAAAAAGTAACGATTTTTCTTCTAATGATGGTCTTCCCCCCTCTGTTGTTCCAACTTGTGTAACGTTAAGTGGAAATGGAAAATTTGCAGCGGTGGGAGATAAAGAAAAAATATATTTCTTCAAAGAGGAAAGCGAAAAGAATTGGACTAAAGAGCACGAATGTGAGTTGCCTCATTCTGCGCTAGCCATCGGTGAGAATGCAGATTACTTCGCCGCGATAGAGGAAAATACCATTGGAGTTTATCGAATTAAACGGGGGAATTCTGCTATTCAGTTTATTGATAAAGTGCAAACGCTTGATTATTCCGCGCGGTCCATCTCGATGAAAGTAATCGAGAACTTGGAGGAAAAAAAAGAACAGTATCTTGTTGCAATCAAAGCAACCAATGACGAGGCCTCACCTTTGGGGATGGTTTTCAAAGGGTCGGTCATCGTGTGACATCATCAGTTCGATGATTGGGCCACGCACCTGAAAGGGGAGGCGTATGAGCTGGCTGAATGGCAAACTGTCCCACTTCTCGAGAGGCTTATGTTAGAAACTCAACTACAAACTGATGAAGCCGTTCAAGACACCGCCGCAACAGCGCTTGCGCCCTTTGTCTCGACGTATGACCGCTTGCCGTACACTTCATATCCGTTCGAGCAGACACACCCAGGCGCATTGGCTGCGCTGGCAGGACTGTTCGGACTTACCGCGCCACCAGTGCGTACCGCGCGGATTCTGGAGCTGGGTTGCGCGGCTGGCGGAAATCTGATTCCGCTCGCCACCGAATTTCCTGAGTCGGTGTGCGTTGGTGTCGATCTGTCGCCGGTCCAAATTGAGGATGGGCAACAACGCATTGTTCACTCGGGTCTGCGCAATGTGCACCTCGAGTGCCGCGACTTGCTCGAGCTTCCTGGCACATTGGGCCTATTCGATTACATTATTTGTCACGGTGTCTACAGCTGGGTGCCGCCCGCGGTACGCGCGGCGATTATGCAAATTTGTCAACAGCATTTGGCACCCGACGGAATCGCGTACGTTAGCTATAACGTGCTGCCGGGTTGGCGGCAGCGGCAGGCGATTCGGGATGCGTTATTGTGGCACATTTCAGCGGACGCGGAGCCAGCCCAGCAGCTCGAGCAGTTGCGTGCAATGCTGAGTTTTTTACGAACGCATGCATCGTCTGATTCGATGTATGGCTCGGCAGTATGTGCCATCATCGACGATTTGGCGCAGCGCTCAGATCCGTATTTGATGCATGAATATCTGGCTGCCACCAACGCACCGTGCTTATTCAGCGAATTCGTGCAGGCAGCCAAAGGGCTGGTGTTCCTGTGCGAGGCGCGCTTAACCACTATGCTGCCGGAGTTGAGCGCTCCCGAGCGGGCAGCTGCGATCCGCGCGTGGACGGGCGACCGCTTACTTGCGAACGAGCAGATGAGTGATCTCGTCTCGGGTCGCCCGTTTCGCGAAAGCTTGCTCGTGCATGATCATCGGACGATTGAGCGCACATTGCGGGCTACGCATATGGATAAGCTGCACGTCGTTTTGTGCGGGTCTTACCGGTTCGAGCAGGAGAATGACGCTTGGGTGTTGCATGCTCCTCAAGGTCAATACCGGACGTCCGATCCTATTGTGCAGGCGGCTTTGAAGACGCTTATCTTACGGTATCCGGCTTCGAGTACGTTGGATGAATTGAGCGCGGCTGCGGTGGGATCTGGCATTTCAGAGCCCGTTCGAGCGGCGATACGTGACGCGCTGTTTTACCTCGTGGTGGGCGGGCTCGCGATCGCGCGCACGGAACCGGTGTGCGCACAATCTGCGAGCACACTGGAATGCGCGGCGCTGGAGGATAAACTGGATAGGACATTTTGCTGTGCCAGTGCACTGGCGCGCAGCGATGCCGCAGCCGGCGCGCGGGCCACGGCGAACCTGCTTCACCGGCCTGTGCAGCTTACAGCCATTGATATCCTTCTGTTACCCCGCTTGACGGGGGACATGTCGATCGCTGCGCTACTCACGGCACTGGCGGGTGCTGTGGAAGAAGGGCTGCTTACGTTTGCTGAGCACGGTGATGTGTCGCTGCGTGAACTGCTCATCGCACGTTTGCGGCATTATGCGCGGGCGGCATTGCTGGTCGCACAGGCAAACGACGAACCAGGCGGCCACTGGCAGGATGCCGAGCACGGCCAGGTGCGAGCGATGACCTTATCAGGGGAGGCGTCAAGTACAGCTGGGCAATCGATTAATGAAGCGATTGTCTCGTTCAGTTCGCCAGAAAATTAACTGGAGAGCAGCCGTGTCCAAGATTGACCGACTGCGCTTATCGTTCAAGGCTGAGCAGTTTGATGGTCACGCGTTGCTGCGTGAATGCAGCCAGTTGTTCCACCAGCGTGTGCTTGCTGATCTCGATCAACTCATCCATCGTTTAGCGAAGCGAGTCTCCCGTCCCAGACTCATCAAACGGCTGGTGATTGATCTGGGTGTGTTGGATGCGTCCGACTGGAAAGAGCAATGGCGAACGCGCTTGCTGCAGCGAGTGGAGCAGGCGCTTATCGAGGAATTGGCACGTGCTGAGCAGGGCAGGGCCAAGGAGGATTCGACGACACCGCATGATGGATTCCAGGCGTGGATTCGCTGGCTGCACACGGGCGTTGGGACTGCGCCAGATGCACCGTCTCTTTCCACGATGATGAATGTTCAGGCACATCCAGCGATGCCGGCAGCACCTGTGACGCAGCTCACCGAGAGCGCTATGCGCACTGTGCGAACCCGGCTGCAACAATGGTTGAAAGCGAACCCGGTATTGCACCCAGCAGTGCGTCGCCGGTTGGCGCAGCTGTGTGCGATACCGGCGCTACAGGATATTTGGGCTGCCTATGAGGCTCAGCACCCCAAACCGGCTCAGCTGGATAGCCTGGCCCGTGCGGTACAAGGCATTCCGCTCACCACATACTCCCCGGACGCTATTGCAGGGTCCAATCGGCCGGCTCCGGAGGCGGTGCCCGTGCAGCAAGGTAACCTCTGGCCAGATGCCTCCATGCGCGCACCGGATATGGCCTATCGGATAAACCCCGCGATTGCGCCGAACGAGCCCGCTGGTTTCAGCGCTGGTTTTGGGCTGCTCTGGCCGTTGTTGCCGGGCGTGTTTCGTGCGCTTGAACGCAATAAACCGGTGGCAGATACTGATAATGCATTGCTGTGGGCTGCGTTGGAGTCTTTTCAGTCACACTCGGCGATGCCGACACCCTCCGCAATGCAGGCCACCGAGAAGGCCATATGTACCGCGCGAACCCGTCTGCAACAATGGCTGCAAGCGAACCCGGTATTGCGCCCAGCAGTGCGTCATCGGTTGGCGCAGCTGTGTGCGATACCGGCGCTACAGGATATCTGGGCTGCCTATGAGACTCAGTACCCCGAACCGGCTAAGCTGGATAGTCTGCCCCGTATGGCACACAGTATTCCGTCCGCCGCACACGTCCCGGACGCTATTGCAAGGACCAATCGGCCGGCTCCGGAGGCGGTACCCGCGCAGCAAGATGCCATCTGGCCAGATGCATCCGTGCGCGCACCGGATATACCCTATCGGATAAACCCCGCGATCATGCCGAGCGAGCCCGCTGGTTTCAGCGCTGGTTTTGGGCTGCTCTGGCCGCTGTTGCCGGGCGTGTTTCGTGCGCTTGAACGCAATAAACTGGCGGCGGATACTGATGATGCATTGCTGTGGGCTGCGTTGGAGTCTTTTCAGTCACATCCGGCAATGCCGACATCTTCCGCAATGCAGATCACCGAGAAGGCCATACGTACCGCGCGAACTCGTCTGCAGCGGTGGTTACAAGTGAACCCGGTATTGCACCCAGCAGTGCGCCACCGGTTGGCGCAGTTGTGTGCGATGCCGGCGCTAAAAGATATCTGGACTGCCTACGAGGCTCAGCACTCCGAACCGGCTAAAGCGGATAGCCTAGCCCGTGCGGCGCAAGACATTTCATCCGCCGCACGTTTACTGGATGCTATCGTAGGATCCAATCGGCCAGCTCCAGAGGCGGTGTCCGCACAACGTACCGTTCGGCCAAATGCACCCGTGCTACCGGATACTCCCGATCGTACAAACAGAAGCCGTGACCGGAACGCCGCGTTCATACCGTCCGAGTTTGCCGTCTTAAACGCGGGTCTCGTGCTGCTGTGGCCGATGTTGCCAGGCTTATTTCGCACGCTTGCGCTACTCGATGATGTCAATCAATTTATCGATGCCAGCGCACCGTTGATTGCTGCGGGTTGGCTTGATGAACTGGCTTGGGGCGATGACACGGTTGCCGAATGGCGTACACCGGTTAATAAACTACTGTGCGGTGTGGCACTGGACGCTATGTTACCCGATTGGCAGCCTGACCCAACGGTGAGGGCGCAACTGAACGGCTGGCTCGCGGCGTTGCCATCTCGCCTGCCGGGGTTGCATCGCTGTGGTGTGACTGACGTGCGGCAATTGTTCCTGCAACGTCCCGGCATGCTGACGCGTCAGCCCAATGAGCGCTGGACGCTGCAGGTTGAACCGCATGCGGCTGACGTGCTGTTACACACGATTCCGTGGCCACTCGAGCAGGTGTGGTTGCCATGGTGTAACGATTTGTTATGTGTGGAGTGGCGCAGATGAAGAGTCAGTGCTTACCACACTCGTCTTGCGGAAGATGAGCGTGGTAAGCACCACGGACTATCCGCCCCCTTCCCACTTAAAGGTGGTACTGGCGGCGAGCGTGGTTTGCAAGGGATTTTGCTCGTCATACCCGCTTTTGAAGTAGCCGAGCGTATATTCGATGCCATTCTCGACGTTTTGACCTTCAGGGAGGGTGAACACACCGTTCCCCTTGTTGGTGTGGATTGGCACCGGCGAAAAGCATCGAGGTCTTTTGTAGTAAAGCTCAGACACCGTAGAGCCCTCCCACAGTCCGACCCAATCGTTGTCGTCCTTCGGATTCATCCCTCTCGGTACGCAGAGCCGGTACGATAACGATGCCGGGCCAATCTGAGTTACCGAAAACGATAGGCTATCCGTAGGAAAAGATACCGAGAATCGACCGTCGCCCACACCTTCGATGAGCAGCGTGGCGACAATGGCCTTGACGTTATCATCCACCGCATAGGCCATTAAGTACGGCTCTTTACTCAACGAAAGCCCCGTGAAGTTGGTCGAGGCGTTAGGTTCGTTGCGACTGATGGACTGCGATCTGAAAGGCGTGATTTTGACGAGAACGTCCTCTCCTTTCGTTTGCCAGAGATAGACGGTATTTTTGTTCGTCTTCGGCTGGTTCCCCGGCAGTGTGTCATAGCGAAAGGGGATGATTCTCGGCTTGATGTCCTCCGCTTCGACAGTGAACTGAGTGATCGAAGTTGCTTGGGAGGAGGGCTCGTCCATCATTTTTCCCTCTTAGTTTGAGCAAAAGGACCGCATACGTTTGACTGACCTGGCGCAGCTGGACTCAGGCGCGGGCGCCCGCTGGGGCTTTATCCGCCCGGGTACCGCCCGGCGTTTATGGACCGGTAAAGATGGTAATGGCGGCGAGCGTGGTTTGCAAGGGGCCTTCCTTACCGCCCCCTTCTTGATTGTTCTTCTTATCTTCTTCTTTCTCTCCCACTGCTTGTTCGTTCTTCTTATCTCCTTCCTTACTGCTCCCTTCTTTATCGACTTTCTTATCTTCCTTATACCCGCTCTTGAAGTAACCGAGGATGTATTCGATGCCGCTCATGAGGTTTTGGCCTTCAGGCAGCGTCAGTCCACCGTACCCGCTGTTGATGTCGCTTAACACCGGTGAGGAGAATAGGGGTTTTTTGTAGTAGAGTTCCGACACCGTAGAGCCCTCCCACAGTCCGACCCAATCGCCATCGTCCTTCGGACTCATTCCTCTCGGCACGCAAAATTGGTAACATAACGATGTCGAGCCGATCTGGGTCACCGAGAACGCCAGCTTATCTTCTGGGAGGGATACGTCGAATCGGCCGTCCCCTACACCCTTGATGAGTAGCGTGGTCACAACGGCGTTCACGTTATTCGCTACCGCGTAGGCCATCAAATACGAGTCTTTAGCCAGCGAGAGCTCGTCGAAGTTGGTGAAGTTATCGGCCCGATTAGAATCGATGAGCATCGATTTTCGCTGCGGATCTTCATGGAAAGGGATCTCTTCCCCATTCGTTTGCCAAAGGTAGACGATATTTTTGTTTGCCTTCGGTTGGTTCCCAGGCAGCGTGTCATAACGAAAAGGTATGATTGTTGACCTGATGTCTTCCGGCTCGACAAAGATTGAAGTGGTCTGAGAGTGGAACCTACCTGGGCTTATTATCATATCGCCTCCTAGTTTGCGGTCTACTTGGATGCTGCTTAGCGTTTAGGGGCCCTTGAAGTGGACAATGGCGGCAAGCGTGGTCCGCACGGGTTCGTTTGGTTGGCTCTGATCGTATCCGCTCTTGAAGTAGCCGAGCATGTAGATGTCGCCACTCACGAATTGCTGACCGTCAGAGAGAGTCAATCTATCGTTCCCGTGGTTGCCGTCGACTAATATCGGCTTTAAGCCAATCGGCTTTTCCGCAGGGTTGTAGAGTTTTGACACCGTAGTACCCTTCCACACTCCGATCCAATCCCCGTTGGCTTTCGCTCTCGTCCCCGCCGGCATACGGAAACTGTACGACACCCTTGCCGTATCGATAGGGGTTGCCTTCAACGAGAGCGTCTCGTCGCTGGACGCCGGGATGATCTTGTAGCTCTTGCTGTCCTCCTGGTACTCTAGACGCTGCGTGGTCACAACAGCATCCACTGTTGGGCCCACCGCGTAGGCGATCAAGTAATTCGCCTGATCCAACTTAACGCTAAATTTTTGGCAACCTTTGACTGAGTCGGAGTTGATTGAATGCTTTTGTGAGCCAGCATCCGTTGAGGGGACTGTCCAACCCTCTTTTTGCCAGAGGTAGGCGGTATTTTTGTATGTGTTCGGCTGGTTTCCGGCTAGCGTTTTATAGTGAAAGTCAATTTCGGTTAGGTCGATGTTGATTAAATCAACGCCGAACTGGGTGAGGGTAGGTTTCGAAGGGCCTTTGAAGGGGACAACGGCGACGAGCGTGGTCCGCAAGGGTTTTTGCGTATCATACCCGCTCTTGAAGTAGCCGAGCATATAGTCGTCGTCAATCTCGAATTGCCGGCTGTGAGGAAGGGTTAGTTCATCCGTCCCGTTGCTGTCGTCGATTGATACCGGCAAGAAGTGAATGGGCTCTTGCGTATCGTCGTAGAGGTTCGATACCGTGGAACCCTTCCACACTCCGATCCAATCCTCATCGTCTTTCGCGCTCGTCCCACTCGGCATGCGGAAACTGTACGACACCGTTGTTGGATTGACATCGGTTATCTTAAACGAGAGTTTCTCCGCCTCGGGTGGCGTGATGGCCTTGTATTTACCGTCGCCCAAAGGCTCTAGGCGCTGGGTGGTCACAACTGCGTTTTTTCCTTTGCCCACCGCATAGGCTATCAAGTAATTTCGCTTAGACAACCCTTCAGAAGGGGTAAGGTCCTGTATGTCGCTGGGTGAGTCGGTGTCAATTGAATGTTTCCCTTTTAGGTCCGCATCCGATGAAGGAATATCCCAATAGTCTGTCTGCCACAGGAAAACGGTATTTTGGTATGTATGTGGCTTATTTCCATTTATCGTATCATAATGGAAAGGGATGGAATTCGGCTGAACTCTTTCCCCATCGATTTCGAATCTGGTGAGAACAGCTGGATCAGCAAGAAGCTGAGCTAACATCCTCATCATTTTTCTCCTTTTTCGCGCTTTTGATTTGAAGGAATCGGGCCACTTCTTATTGGAACTACGGCGCCATCTCAGCCTTCTACCTTTCCCCATGCATGGATAGGCGCCGCTAAAATAATAAATACGTGTGATTTGCCCGGCGCTATTGAATTTAGGGGCAGGGGAGGGCGCCCGGTAGCCTCAGCTACCTGGGCGCGGCTCAGCGCTTAAGGGCCCTTGAATCGGATAACGGCGGCGAGCGTGGTCCGCACGGGTTCGTTTGGTTTATTCTGATCGTATCCGCTCTTGAAGTAGCCGAGCATATAGTCGGCACCACTTTCGAATGATTGACCGTTAGGAAGAGTAAGCCTATCGCTCCCGGAGCTCTGGTCCATTGTTAGCGGCTTTATGCCAATGGGTTTTTTGTTAGGGTCGTAGAGGTTCGATACCGTGCTACCCTTCCATACTCCGACCCAATCCCCGTTGGCTTCAGCGCTTGTTCCATTCGGCGCGTTGAAGCGGTACGATACCGATCTGGTAGTGGGATCGTCATTCAACTCAAATGAGAGCTTTCCATCACTGCCGTCCTGCGGCGGGATGACTGTGTATTTACCACCGCCCTGGCTCTCTATGCGCAGTGTGGCCACGACAGCATCCTTTGTATCACCCACCGCGTAGGCGATCAAATAAGGCAAAGCAGCCAACTCATTGTCAGGCTCAAGATCGTTGAAGCCGCTGGGTGAGCCGGTGTCAATTGAATGTTTCCCTTTTAGGTCCGTATCATCTTCGGGAACATACCAAGAGTCTACCTGCCACAGGAAGACAGTATTTTTGTTTGTATTTGGATTATTTCCACTTATCGTACCATAACCAAAAGTAATCATCGACGTGCTAACGTCTTCATCCCTGATTTCGAATTTGGTGAGAATAGTTGGATCAGCAAGAAGTTGAGCTAAAAACATCATTTTTCTCCATTTTTCGGTTTTGACTAAAAGGCAGTTGGATACTTCTTATTGGGACCACGACGCTTTCTCAACTTCCTACCCCTTCCCATCCATTGAGAATGGCACCGTTAAAAGCCCGCATACGTTTGACTTGCTCGATGCAGCTGAACTCGTCATCGATGAGGTGATTGTCCCGCCAGCTTGAGTTCCCTGACCAACCAACAGCGAACCCCCATTCACTTTAGTCCATGTGTGAAAATAGTCAATGACTAAATCTCCTAAGATTTTGTTAAGTTTAGTACTGTTCATGATTTGCTGTTTTTTCGTACCACTGATACATTTATGGTTGCAATGTTGGATCATTTGGTGAAGTCCATGTCTTTTTCGATGAAATCTGATCCTTTGTGGCAAGGCTGTGTGGCCAAAATAGGTGTTGTGAGATCTGTAAGGAACGTGCATATTGACGCGTGAGACTGGCAAATTTCGACGAAGGTTGAATGGATCCGAAGGTGCCGGCCCCAATCAGCGTGATGTGGCTTCAATGAAAACTCTTTCGACTGACTTGTTAGACGCCCTTGCATCGGGCGCTAGACAACCCGATACGGTTGATTTGGCCAATGCACCGCCTGCGAATGCATGCGTGGCACATGCGTTTGAGGTGCTGGGGCCATGGCTCGAATACGTCGACCAGGCGCTGCAGCACCTGCTGGTGTGGCAGCACCAACGCGAAGACGACCGCTTTAACATAGCGGAGTTGCTGTGCACGCAGGAGGCGCTTGAAGCCACACGCACGCAACCGCGCGGCATGCCACATTGGAGCACAGCGAGCGGCGACGCTCCCCCGTGGACAACGCTGTGCGCACCCGTGCCGCGCGGCCGGCTTGCCAATGTTATCGACCGATTCGGGCTGACGCATTTTGAAACCCAGGTGCTGGTGCTGTGCTTATTGCCGCTCATCGAGCCACGCTACCACGCACTGATGGCTTATTTGCAAGGTGATGAAGGCGCGAGTTGGCCTGGCGTGGAGCTCGCGTTGACGCTATTTAGCGCCACGCCGGTGGAGCGCATCGCACACCGCCACCAACTGTACTCGATCGCAGGCAACTTGTTGCCCAATGAGCTTGTGCATACGGCCGAGCGTAATGGTCGCGCATGCGCGCGCGACGATGCGGCCTACCTGCGCGTGAACGAGACCGTGTTTCGCTATCTCAGCGGGGCGGACACGATGTCCCTACCCATGGCACTGACGGAACTCGCACAATGGCGCCCAACCTCACACATCGGCGACGCGCTGCGTCACGGCGCGTGGGCCGCGTGCGCGGAGCAGATTGCGACGTTCTGTTTCGGAGTTGGATCACGTGCCATGCCCACCCCATTATTACTGCTGCAAGGGGGCGATGGAAGCGAGGCACTTATCGTGCAGCTAGCCAGCGAGGCAGGCCGCCCAGCCCTGACCGTCAACCTGCGGGCGTTGCCAGACGATGCGACGGATGCCTGGCCGCTGCTATTGGCGGTGCTGCGTGAGGCGCGCTTGCACGGCGGCATATTGGTATTACACCACGTCGCCGAAGGCGTATCTCGGCACGGGCCGCTACTCGAGGCGCTGGAGCCACGACTGGCGCGGCATGGTCAACCCATTGTGTGCCTATTGCCTACGCACGGAACAGCAGAGGCGTTCGCAAGCCTGCCGAAGTTGCGCCTGACGATGCCGCCGCGCATGCACGAGGATAATGTGCGGTTGCTGCAAGCTGGCCTGGGGACTAGCAGTAATGGGTGGGACCTGGCGGGCTTGCTTAAGCGTACACGGGTAAATCCGGACACCCTAACTGCAACGCTGCAGGAGGCGCAAGGCTATCGGGCACTGCGTGGGGCGCAAGCGCCGCTCGCACAAGCCGACCTGTGCCAAGCGCTGCGCGTGCGGGGCCAGCAACACTTTGGGCAACTCGCACAGCGCATGCAGCCGCAGCGCACTCTCGACGACCTGATCGTGAACGAGAACCTACGTGAGCAGCTGCACGAGATTCTCGCGGCCATCCGGCAGCGCGACGCGGTGCTGACGCGCGGGTTCGCCCGCAAAGTAGGCTATGGCACTGGCATCAGCGCACTGTTCTATGGCGAATCGGGTACGGGCAAGTCGATGGCCGCAGAGGTACTCGCCGGGGAGTTAGGGCTGGATCTGATCCGGGTGGACCTGTCGACGGTGGTCAACAAGTATGTCGGCGAGACGGAGAAGAACCTGTCGCAGATCTTCGATCTGGCGGTGGCGGACACGGGCGTATTATTGTTCGACGAGGCGGATGCGTTGTTTGGCAAGCGCAGTGAGGTGAAGGACGCGCAAGACCGGCATGCGAACATCGAAGTGTCGTACTTGTTGCAACGGCTAGAGCAGTACCCCGGGCTGGTAGTGCTGACGACGAATAACCGTGCGCACTTGGATGATGCGTTCACGCGTCGCTTGACGTTTATTACGCGCTTCGAGATACCCAATGCCGTATTGCGTGAGCGCATGTGGCGGGCGATCTGGCCGGAGCAGGTGGCGGTGGATCAGGAAGTGGACTTTGCGCGGCTCTCGGCGGTCACGGAGTTGACGGGAGCGGGAATCCGGAATGTGGCGTTGCTGGCGAGCTGGCTTGCTGCCGAGCAGGATCGGGCGGTAAATTGGGTTGATATCGCTCGCGCGGTGCGCCGCGAGCTGAGCAAGACGGGGCGGATCATGCCGCAGCTTTAAGTAAAGGTCTTTGCATGACGGATGCGATCATGGCAGACTAAATCATGGATAGGGGCGAGGAGTCAGAAAGTATGCAGCCGATCATCACTTTGAATAAAGCGATTGCACTTTCATTGGAAAAATACTTGTTGCGGATCAGCGATGAGTCGATCGACATTCGTTTTGATATTCCGGACAAAACATTGCTACCGGATATGCCAACCGTTTGTGTGTTTCTCTATGACATTCAGGAAGACCTTGAGCTACGCCAAGGGCAATCACGCCAGTATTGCGCAAAGACAGGGACATTTGATGCTAGACAAGCAAACGTACGTTGTTGTTATCTTGTGACGTATTGGGAGCAACTGAAGAAAGAGGGGATGAAGCCGGACGGTCAACCGATGGTAGTCATGAATGCGGTGCTTGATGCATTACTCAGTGCTGAGCTAGGTACGCTTCTTCGAGAGGCAGGTCTGCCGTCATTTTCTCGGGTGATCGCACCAACGGAGCATTTGTCAAGTTTGGGGAATTTTTGGCAATCGTTGGGTGATCGGCCACGCCTGTGCCTGAATTTTCAAGTGACGATACCAGTTAAAATCGTTCCGGATCAGCCTATAAAAGCGCCACCCGTGTTCAGTACGGAACTTGAATCGTCAAAGTGGGAACAGTACGATAAATCGTTGCCCTTCAAGCGCGCGCTGGTTAAACCAGTTCTGCAGAAGTCGGACGTAAACAGAATGCCTGAGGTACGAGCACAGCTCGCACGTTTGGCAATAACATGTGAGTATAAAAAGCCCAATCAGCCTGCGGTTCACATAAGCGGCCTACTTGACCAAGCGACAAATAATGCAGTAGGAGAAGTGATTAACGAGTATAACAATCGTTGGAATGAGATAGATGAGGACCTGCCTAATTCCCTATTGGTGAGCACCGATTTGACTGTAGTGAACGCTCCCATCCACGATACCGATTGATGAAGGAAGACTGACTTGCGTGTCCGCAACGTCATGAATTTTAAGTATGGGAAAGATGCCGATGATGAATTGAGGATCGGCTTGACTGTGACAGCAGTATAGACGCCGCAATGATATGCCAATTCAAGCTGGTATTCCCGCGTAAACGATTTTGAATCTGATGTGTTAAATACGCAAAATTAGCATTGGTTTGTTGCCTATAAAGTGATGTGGTGCCGTTAAGTATGACGCGCTGGCGCAAGCGGCCTGTTGCCGTGACGGCTCTTCGCCTCAACGCACTGACGCATGGCAGACCAACCAGAGCAAACCATGTCGTCTACTGAAAGCTTATCTCAATCCTGCGCATGCATGTCTCCCATTAGCGCCTCAACGCTATTGAAGCGCTTGAGGTTACCTGCACGAGCCTCACGCATAGCCGCGATAGTAGTTTCATTCGGCACCAGCGGCTCAAATGGAAGGGTATTTTCGTGGACGACGCGGGTCAGCATGATGCGAAAAGCGTCGGGTACCGTAAGGCCCGTCGCCGCCAGTATGATCGATGCCTCTTCTTTGATACGCTTGTCGATGCGGGCGGGAACAACCGCGTTTGCAGACATGGCGGGGTTTCCTAGCCTATGGGCTAAATTGTGGCCCATATATCTGGAATGCGTACCTCGTTTATTGCCTAAACGTCATGACATCCCGCGGGTTAGGCGCTTGCATGTGCAGGTTCCTGTCCTCATCGCCGTTCGCTAGACCCATCAAAGCATTTAGGAATCGACAACGTGGAATCCCTTTCAACATTTGTCCAAAGTCCAGTTTTTTCACCACTATCTATCATCTTCGGCGGGCCGATTATGGTCGGCCTATTTTGGTGGCGTGCCGGCTCGATTCATGTCGTGTTGGAGCGGCTCTGGCAGCTGGTTGCCGGCAAGGCCGACGTGCATGACCCAGTACTGAAAGCGCTCTTGCTTGAAAGCCGCGACATTGAAAAATTTAAATATACCTACCGGTTGAAGGTAGAGACCATGGCTGCAATCCACAGGCTCGACAAATGGAGAAGAACACATGAAATCAGCATGTCTCGGCTTCAAAAAATGCGCTTTTGGATTGATACCACTTCACACGAGATGGTGCGCCAGCCACCCAGGCACTATGTTTTGGCCCATTCAGCGTTGGCTTGCTTGACACTGCTCCCAATGTTCGGGATCAGTCAACTCGCCGGGTCGGGCGATGCTTACCTTCAAACGCGCACATCCAAAGTTTTGTTCAAGACCGACGCCGTCACGGTCAAGGCACCGCTGGGAGGTTGGTCCTTCGATTCGGCAAGATGCGCGGCCGACAAAGCTGGCCTCGCGCGACTGACCGGCTTCAATGCCTCCGAAATCGACGCAATTTGCAATGCTCTGAAAGACGATAATTTGAAAGCGCTGGTCAAACAAACCCTAAAAGAGCAAGCATGGGTCGCAATTGCTGGCGTCCTGGTTGCCGTTGTCGTAGCCCTGAGCAATATCTTGGCTGTGCGTTCAGCAGAAGAAGCCCTGCGTCTAAGAAAGCAGCTGTATCCATCCAGTGAAGGTGACGGCAAGGAGGAGGACCAGGCAGTGCAGCCTGGATCGCCAAAGTCCAAATCCTCGCGTTTTAAGAGCCGAATGAAGGCTGTGCCGGATGGCGTGGATGTCGATCACCCATCTGAACCGCACGACCAGTGAAGTTCGCCTTCAAGGTTACCGGCCCGATATCGAACTTTGCGCGTTGTTTCACCATCTCAGGTGCCACTTTAAGTCGGTAGTCGATGAAGTACCGTTGTAGCTACGGCGAAGCGCTCTTCAACGCCTCGCCTGTCGCCCAGCTCGACAAAACGTGCACAATGAAGGCCAGAGTCGCAGTGGCCGGGGAGCACAACGGAAAGTCTCACTCTCTCCCGCTAAGCAAACGGTGGATACTCGTTGTCGGTTGATCCGACCGTCTGGTGTCGTCCGGCGGCACGCGGTTGTTCCGGCTCATACAGGAAGACTTTTGCCAAGCTACGAGAACATCGTCGCTCGTAACGTACGCGAGAACGAAGGTAAGCCAGGCCTCAAGCAACTGTTTTCTTCGTGCAGCAGTGGCTGGATGCTGAACGTGACTTGCGCGCTGGCCACAAACCGTCTCGGCACACTAAAAATCTGGCAGGCTCCTACGGCAGCCGTGTCAAATGGGGTTCAGCCAACTTGGCAAGTCGACTGGCAATGCATCATGTATCAAATCCTTCAGCGGACAGCTGTCTCAGGACTGCGTGGACACCAACTGGCTCTTGTCGTTGGCCGACGCGCGGCACAAAAATAAAAAAGACCCATAAGTCTTTCAACTGATGGGTCCACTTTTTTCGGATTACGCGCCTATTTACCGCAGGCCTCAAACATCAATATTCCCCGCCCGCAACGCGTTGCTCTCGATAAACGCCCGTCGCGGCTCGACCTCGTCGCCCATCAACGTCGTGAAGATCCCGTCGGCGGCGATCGCATCCTCGATTTGTACCCGCAGCAAACGACGCACGGCCGGGTCCATCGTGGTCTCCCACAGCTGTTCCGGGTTCATTTCGCCGAGCCCCTTGTAGCGCTGCTTCGACACGTTGCGCTCCGCATCCGCGATTAGCCACTTCATGGCGCTCTTGAAATCCGTCACGGCCATCGTCCGCTCGCCGCGCTTGATCATTGCGCCGACGCCGATTAGCCCCTTGAATGTATTCGCGGTATTCGCCAGTTGCTGGAAGTCCGCGGTCAGTAGGAACTCTTCGTCGATGATCGAGACTTTGATATTGCCGTGATGCCGCCGCTCGATGCGCAGCGAACGCAATTCGCGCACGGTGTCATATTGTGGCAGGACCGATACGTCCGGCTTGAGCGCGCTATCGCGCAGCTTGTCCTGCAGGGCTTGCGCGGATTGCCGCGTCGCATCTTCGGACGTCAGGTCGATGGTCACACCGTCCATGACTGCTTCGAGCGCAGCCTCGTCATAGAGCTTGCTGAGCCGGTCCACCACTGCCTGCGCAAGCAGGTACGAGCGAGCAAGCTCGCCCAGCGCGTCACCGACGATCGGCGCCACGCCTTCCGATGGCACCAACTCCGCGCCATGTAACGCCAGCTTCAGCATGTGCTGGTTTAACTCGTGCTGGTCCTTCAGATAGCGCTCGTCCTTGCCGGCCTTCAGCTTGAATAGCGGCGGTTGCGCAATGTAGACATACCCGCGCTCGATCATCTCGGGCATTTGCCGATAGAAGAATGTCAGCAGCAGCGTGCGGATATGCGCGCCGTCCACGTCCGCATCGGTCATGATGATGATGCGGTGGTAGCGCAGCTTCTCGAGGTTGTAGTCGTCTTTGCCGATGCCGCAACCAAGAGCCGTAATCAATGTGACGATCTGGTCGGACGACAGCAGCTTGTCGTACCGCGCTTTCTCGACGTTCAGCACTTTGCCGCGCAGCGGCAGGATCGCCTGGAATTTACGGTCGCGCCCCTGCTTCGCGGAACCGCCCGCAGAGTCGCCCTCGACGATGTAGATTTCCGATTTCGCTGGGTCTTTTTCCTGGCAATCGGCCAATTTGCCGGGCAGTCCAACGCCATCCAGCACACCCTTGCGGCGCGTCATCTCGCGCGCCTTGCGCGCCGCGTCGCGCGCCCGCGCGGCATCGACGATTTTGCCGCAGATGACCTTCGCATCGTTCGGCGTCTCGAGCAGGTATTGCTCGAGCGCTTTTGCCACGACCTCCTCGACCGGCGCGCGCACTTCCGACGACACCAGTTTGTCCTTCGTCTGTGAGCTGAATTTGGGCTCCGGCACTTTGACGCTGAGTACGCATGACAGCCCTTCACGCATGTCGTCGCCGGTCGTCTCGATCTTCGCTTTTTTCGCGATCTCGGTGTCGGTGATGTATTTGTTGATCACGCGCGTCATCGCCGCGCGCAGCCCGGTCATATGTGTGCCGCCGTCCCGCTGCGGAATGTTGTTCGTGAAGCACAGGACATTTTCGTTGAAGCTGTCGTTCCATTGCATCGCGACCTCGACGCCGACGCCGTCCTTTTCGCCGACGACATGGAAGATGTTCTGGTGCAATGTCTGCTTGGTTTTGTTGATGTATTCAACGAAACCCTTCACGCCGCCCGCGAATGCGAAATCGTCTTCCTTGCCGGTGCGCTGGTCGGTTAGCCGGATCCGTACGCCATTGTTCAGGAACGACAACTCGCGCATGCGCTTGGCGAGGATGTCGTAGTGGTACTCAACCGTGCCAAAGATCGTGTCGTCGGCCAGGAAGTGCACTTCGGTGCCGCGGTTCTCGGTGTCCCCGATAAGCAACATGGGCGAGACTTGTTCACCGTCGCGCTGCTCGAGCACGCGCTCCTGCACGACGCCGCGATGAAATTCCAGGAAATGCTTTTTGCCGCCACGGCGCACGGTGAGCCGCAGCCATTTAGAGAGTGCGTTGACGCACGACACGCCGACGCCGTGCAGCCCGCCGGACACCTTGTAGCTGTTTTGGTCGAACTTGCCGCCGGCGTGCAGCTCGGTCATCACGATTTCGGCCGCGCTGCGCTTCGGTTCGTGCTTGTCGTCGCGCTTGATGTCGGTTGGGATCCCCCGGCCGTTGTCGGTCACGGAGATCGAGTTGTCCGCGTGAATCACCACATGGATGTCGTTGCAGTGTCCGGCGAGTGCTTCGTCAATCGAGTTGTCGAGTACTTCGAATACGAGATGGTGCAGACCGGTGCCGTCGGAGGTGTCCCCGATATACATGCCTGGGCGCTTGCGTACAGCTTCGAGACCTTCGAGGATCTGGATCGACGACTCGCCATAGCTGTTATCCGCGCTCGAATTCGCTTGCAGATTGTGCTGTTCAGTCATGAATTTCTTCCGGTTCTGCGTCCTGCTTAAACACCCAATAAACATCAAAGGGGCCGGGATGGTTCCCTAGGCCCCTTGGTCATCGTTCTGGTCTGCGGGTTATATCCGCATTGGCATCACCACGTATTTGAATTGCTCGTTCTCGGGGATCGTGATCAACGCGCTCGATGTCGCATCGCTGCCCAGCGCGACTTGGATCATGTCGACTTTCAGGTTCGCGAGCACGTCCAGCAAGTACGTGACGTTAAAGCCCACGTCCAGCGTATCGCCTTGGTACGCAATCTCTAGCTCTTCCTGTGCCTCTTCCTGATCGGCATTGGTCGACATGATTTTCAGCTGGCCGGGCGCGACGATGCACCGTACGCCCTTGAACTTGTCCGACGTCAGGATCGCCGCCCGTTGCAACGAATGCTGCAATTCGTCACGGCCAATCATGAACGTGTTTTTGTGGCCTTTCGGGATCACGCGCTGAAAGTCCGGGAACTTGCCTTCGACGAGTTTGGATACCAGTTCCACCTGGCCGAACGTGAATTTTACCTGCGTGGACGCGATGTCGATCGTCAGCGGGTCGTCGATGTCTTCCAGCAGCCGCTGTAGCTCGAGGATCGTCTTACGCGGGATGATCACTTCCTGGCGCGTGAACGCGCCGTCCGTTTTCATCGATGAGAACGCGAGGCGGTGGCCGTCGGTCGCCACAGCCATCAACTGATCACCGTCGACCACCAGAAGCATGCCGTTCAAGTAATAGCGAATGTCCTGCTGCGCCATCGCGAAATGGACCATCCCGAGCAATTGCTTGAATGTCTTCTGCGGCACCGATAGGTTCGCGCCGAAGTCCTTTGCCTGCGCTAGCGTCGGGAACTCGTCGGCCGCCAACGTTTGCAGCGCAAACCGGCTCTTGCCGGACTGAACGGTCAGCCGCTTGTCGGACAATGTCAGCGTGACGTCGCCGATCGGCATCGCACGCAGGATGTCGACGAGCTTGCGCGCGGCCACCGTCGTGGCGACTTGCTCGTTGCCGATGCCGAAGTCGGCACGCGTGGTGATCTGCAATTCGAGGTCGGTGGACAGGAACGACACGTCCGGGCCGTTTTTGGAGATCAGCAGATTGGCGAGGATCGGCAGCGTGTGGCGGCGTTCGACAATACCGCTGACCGTCTGTAACGGACGCAGCAGGGTGTCTCGTTCGGTCTTGACCAATTGCATAGAATTCCTTCGTTGATATGACGGCTCATCCGCCCCCATCGCCATTGCCGTGCGTAGCGCCCGGTGCGGGGCGGCCCCGGGCCCCGCGCCGCAGGGCATGTGGCGGGTCGATCAAACAGGCGTTTGAACAAGGCATAGCGCCCGGCTGTCGGCCCGCCGGCCATAAACCCGTATTGTGCCTGAAAAACGCCCAGATTTGACCGGATCCATATGGGGGTGACCATGCCGGCTTCCCAGGCGGCGCCTGCGGCGGCGTATGGGTTCTGTGCTGCGCGGCACCCCCGGGGGCCGCCGCCCGCCACGCGGGATAGGGGTGATGGCGGCCGGCGCCGCGACGCGGCACCGTGGCGCATCGTGGGCCGCCGTTCCGGACCGCCGGGGCGGCTACCCCTTGAGGGTTTGCTCGAGCACGTGTAACTCGTGGTTCAACTGCGCATCCTTGCCGCGCTCGTCGGAGATCTTGCGCACCGCGTGCAGCACGGTTGTATGGTCGCGACCGCCAAACAGCTCGCCAATCTCGGGCAGGCTCTTTTGCGTAAGCTCCTTGGCCAAGTACATCGCGATCTGGCGCGGCCGCGCAATGTTGGCCGGGCGCTTCTTCGAATACATGTCGGCGACCTTGATGTTATAGAAGTCGGCGACGGTCTTTTGGATGTTCTCGACCGAGATCTGGCGGTTTTGCACCGTCAACAGGTCCTTGAGCGCCTCCTTAGTCAACTCGATCGTGATTTCGCGTCCGTGGAACTTCGAGTACGCGAGAATCTTGCGCAGGGCCCCTTCAAGCTCGCGCACGTTCGAGCGCAGGTGCTTCGCGACGAAGAACGCAACATCCTCGTTCAGCGCGACGCCCTCGGACTGCGCCTTGCGCATTAGGATCGCGACGCGCATCTCCAGCTCGGGCGGCTCGATCGCTACCGTCAGACCGGAGTCAAAGCGTGAGATCAACCGGTCATCGATGCCGGAGATCTCCTTCGGATACGTATCGCTGGTGATGATTACCTGCGCCTTGTTCGCGACCAGCGCCTCGAACGCGTAGAAGAATTCCTCCTGCGTGCGCGACTTGCCGGAGAAGAACTGGATGTCGTCGATTAGCAGCAGGTCCAGCGAATGGTAGTAGCGCTTGAACTCGTCGAACGCCTTGCGTTGGTACGCCTTGACGACGTCGGACACATACTGCTCCGCATGGATGTAGCGGATGCGCGCATTGGCCTTGTCCTGCAGCAGTTGGTTGCCAATTGCGTGGATCAAGTGCGTCTTGCCCAGCCCGACGCCACCGTACAGGAACAGCGGGTTATACGATACGCCGGGGTTGTCGGCGACCTGGATCGCCGCGGCGCGCGCGAGCTGGTTCGCCTTGCCGGTGACGAAGTTTTCGAACGTGAGGACCGGATTGAGCTTGGAGCGCTCGTATGCGGAATCGGCCTCGGGCGACGGCGCGGATGCCCCGGCGCGAAAGTTGCGCCGCGCCGCCGCGGCTTCGTTCGCGTCTAGGTTCGGCAAGTCCAGTTCCGCGTTGCCGTCCGCGCTCGCGGCGCTGGCCGTGCTCAGCGCCTGAGCCATCGTCGGCTGAGGCGGTGAGCCATTGGCCAGCGCGGCGGCCGACGTGCCCGAGGCCGCGGCAATGACCGCGTCCACGGCGTTGGCGAGCGGGCTGCCGCTGGCGCGCCGTGCCGGTGATGCCTTCATGCCGGCTTTCGGATCGAGGACGAACTGAACGTGTACCGGATGCTGCCAAAAGTCCCGCGCCAGGTCGGTGATGCGCCCGGAAAATTGGCTTTTTACCCAGTCAAGCTTGAAGCGGTTTGGCGCGGCAATGCGCACCGTGCTGGCTTCAGCGTCGAAGTCGACCAGCGTGAGCGGTTTGATCCACGTCGCGTACTGCTGAGGCGTCAGTTCACGCGCCAGCAGTGTCGAGCAGTGTTGCCAGAAATCGTTCATGTGGTCTGTCGTGGTGTCGCGACGCCGTATCGGCCGCACCGCTCGACGCGAACGGCGCGGTTTTCCTCAGGATTCTTCATAGGGTTGCACTCGAAGCTGTGGGACGCACTCAGCCGCAGATGCGACAACGCATTGCGGCGGCCGAAGCGGCGTACTGGATTCTTGGGATAGCCGGGATTCTACCGCCAAACGCGTCAGGCGGGGCGAGTTATCCACAGGGTCGGTTCGGCGCCGTTGTCGCGCACGCTCGGAGCGACGGCCTGCGCCAGTGAACGTAAGATATTGACGCCGCAAAGAAAAGCAGTTTAAATAGCGGGTTCCGCGAAAACCGAATTTTTCGGCTCGGCGTCGCACTGCCGTTGTGCTGGCGCGTCAGTTCCTTGCAAAGCACGCCGCGGCCCATCCTCCAACGAGTGAGAGCAACATGAAACGTACCTATCAACCGTCCGTGACGCGCCGCAAGCGCACCCATGGCTTCCGTGTTCGCATGAAGACCGCGGGTGGCCGCAAAGTCATCAACGCTCGCCGCGCGAAGGGCCGTAAGCGCCTGGCCGTCTAAGGCCGGCGTGACGCTGGGTAGCGACGGTCGGCGGCCGAGCAGCGCGGTTCGCGCACGTCGATGCCGGGCGATGCCCGCCATGGGCGGCATGCCGAGCGGTGCGACGGACCGGCCCACTAGACGAGAGGCCTGACCGCGTGCGCACGACACCTGCTGGTTTCCCGAAGGCCGCAAGGCTGCTGAAAACGGATGAATTCTCATCCGTTTTTCGTTTGCGCCCATGGGCGCGCTCCGCTCACTTCGTATTGTACGGCCGCCCCACCGGGCAGGCTGCGCGGCTCGGCGTGGTTGTCGGCAAGAAGCAGGCGCCGCGCGCGGTCACGCGCAACCTGGTCAAGCGGCTGGTTCGCGAGGCATTTCGCGTGCGGCGCCTGGAGTTGACTGGCTGGGACGTGCTGATCCGGCTGTCGGGCAAGATCGATCGTGCTCGGTTTCCGAGTGCCGGGTCTGCGGCGCTCACGCAGATGCTGCAAGCGCAGATCGAGGGGCTAGTCGGGCGCGCGGTGCGCGAGGCCGCACGTCGCACGGGCGGCGAACGGCCTGTGCAGGCCCAGGCGTCGGTGCTTGCGCCGCACCACGGGCAGCGCGGACCAGCGGCCTCGGCCTCGTCGGGCACGGTGCCGGACGATGGCCCGCCGGCCTCGGCCTCGTCGAGCACGATGCCGGGCGATAGCCCGCCGGACCGGGCGTCCACTGACACGCAGCGATGACATGCAAACGGTGCTAATCGCGCTTCTGCGCTTTTACAAGCTCGCCGTGAGCCCTTATCTCGGCGATCGGTGCCGTTTTTACCCTTCATGTTCGGACTACGCGCGCGAGGCGGTCCAGTATCATGGCGCCGCGCACGGGACCTATCTGGCAGTGAAGCGATTGTGTCGCTGCCATCCGTTTTCGGCGGGCGGCGTCGACCCGGTGCCGCCGGTTCGTGCCGACAGGCGCTAGTCGCTCAGCTCATTTACCACGAGACAACGCATGGACATCAAACGTACCGTCCTATGGGTCATCTTCTTCATGTCAGTCGTCATGCTCTACGACAACTGGCAGCGGGACCATGGACGTTTGTCGCTGTTCTTCCCGAACACAACACCGACCCAGACGGCCGCTTCGGCGACGCCGGGCACGACCACGCCGGGCACGCAGTTGGCGGACCTGCCGCAGACCACGGAGTCGAGCAGCGCGCCTGGCACGGCGCCCGCCATGCAGCCCGTGGTGAAGGGCCAGCAGATCCACTTTAAGACGGACGTGTATGACGGCGATATCAGCACGGTAGGCGGCACGTTGTCGCGGCTGTCGCTGGTCAAGGAGGGGGACGGCAAGCAACCCGACCTGTACATCACACTGTTCGACCAGACGGCCAACCATACGTACTTGGCGCGCACTGGCCTGATTGGCGGTGATTTCCCAAACCACAACGATGTGTTCACCGTCGTGCCGGGACCGACGTCGCTGACGGACGGCGCGAACACGGTGTCGATCAGCCTCGAATCGCCGGTCAAGGGCGGCGTGAAGGTGGTAAAGACCTATACGTTCACGCGCGGCAGCTATGTGATCGGCGTTGATACGAAGATTGAGAACGTTGGCGCCGCGCCGGTGAAGCCGACGGTATACATGGAGCTGGTGCGTGACGACACGCCGGTCGAGACACCGCGGTTCTCGCATACGTTCATCGGTCCGGCTGTCTACACCGAGGAGCACAAGTTCCAGAAGATGAGCTTCTCGGATCTGGACAAGGGCAAGCAGGACTATGCGCCGTCGGCTGACAATGGCTGGGTCGCGATGGTGCAGCACTATTTCGCCTCTGCGTGGATCCCGAAGGAAGGCGCACAGCGCCAGTTCTATGCGGACAAGTTTAACCAGGCGCTGTATCGCGTCGGCATGAAGGAGCCGGTGCAGAGCATCGCTCCGGGTCAGAGCGTGAACGTGGCCGCGCGCCTGTTCGCCGGCCCGCAGGAGGAGCGCAAGCTGGAAAAGATCGCGCCGGGCCTGGAACTGGTCAAGGACTACGGCTGGGTGACGATCATTGCGAAGCCGTTGTTCTGGCTGCTCGAGAAGATCCACGGCTTTGTCGGCAATTGGGGTTGGGCAATCGTGTTGCTGACGCTGCTGATCAAGGCGGTGTTCTTTCCGCTGTCGGCTGCCAGTTACAAGTCGATGGCGCGGATGAAGGAGATCACGCCGCGCATGCAGCAGATCCGCGAGCGCTTCAAGAGCGATCCGCAGAAGATGAACGCGGCGCTGATGGAGTTGTACAAATCCGAGAAGGTGAATCCGTTTGGTGGCTGCCTGCCGATCGTGATCCAGATTCCGGTGTTCATCTCGCTGTACTGGGTGCTGCTCTCGTCAGTCGAGATGCGCGGCGCGCCATGGGTGCTGTGGATCCATGATCTGTCGCAGCAGGATCCCTACTTCATCTTGCCGGTGCTGATGGCGGTTTCGATGTTTGTGCAGACCAAGCTGAACCCGACTCCGCCCGATCCAGTGCAAGCGAAAATGATGATGTTCATGCCGATCGCGTTTTCGGTGATGTTCTTCTTCTTCCCGGCCGGACTGGTGCTGTACTACGTCGTGAACAATGTGCTGTCGATCGCCCAGCAGTACTACATCACGCGAATGATGGGCAAGGACAAGAAGGCCTGAGCCCGTGATGGTGGGGCGGGCAGCTTGAGGCGCCCGCCGCTGGCATGGGTCGTCTCGGTAGTCGGCGTGAATCGCCTGGCGTTGCTTAGCCGCTTGACGTCGCTCCATCGCTTGGCGTTGCCTGGCTGCCTGATGTCGCTTCATCGCCTGGCGCTGTCTGGTCGCCCGACGTCGGCTTCACCGCCTGGCGTTGCCTGGCTGCTTGACGTCGGCTCTACCGCCTGGCGCTGCCTGGCCGCTTGACGTCGCATCACCGCTTAGCGTTGCTTGGCCACCTGACGTTGTTCTACCGCCTGGCGTTGCTTGACTGCTGGACGCCGCCCGACCGCTTGGTGTTGCTAGACCACTGACGCCGTGACAATGCCTGGCATCCCGTGACCCGGCAGCCTTAGGCGGGCCGCCGGGTCACACGCTTGCGCATCTTCGCGAACGCATATCGCGCGATACAATGGACGCCAGTCGTTATCGGCGGCCACCCGTATTGCCGCACCTATTTATTCGAGTTAATGCAAACCGATTCTGATCCGATCGTCGCGATTGCCACCGCGCCGGGACGTGGTGGCATAGGGGTGGTGCGTGTCTCGTTCGGCGCGGCCGGGGCCGACGCGGCTGTGCGGCTGATGGACGCATTGTTTCGCGATCGGCTTGCACCCCGCCGTGCCGTCTATGTGCCGTTTTTCGATGCGGCTGGCGTGCCACTGGATCGCGGCATTGGCCTGTATTTCCCGGCGCCCCATTCGTACACCGGCGAGCACGTCGTCGAGCTTCAGGGGCATGGTGGGCCGGTCGTATTGCAACTCGTGCTGCAGCGATGTCTCGACGCCGGCTGCGACATCGGGCTGCGGCTCGCGCAGCCCGGCGAATTCACGCGACGCGCGTTCCTGAACGACAAGCTTGATCTCGCGCAGGCCGAAGCCGTGGCGGACCTAATCGAAGCCAGTACCGAGGCGGCCGCGCGCTCGGCCGGCCGTTCGTTGGAAGGAGCATTTTCGCGCGACATCCATCGGCTGGTTGACGAGGTCGTCGGCCTGCGGATGCTGGTCGAGGCCACCCTTGATTTCCCGGAGGAGGAAATCGATTTTCTGGAGGCTGCCGACGCGCGCGGCAAGCTGGCGCGTATCCGCGATGCATTGGCGGCTGTGCAGCGCGATGCGAAACAAGGCGCATTGCTGCGCGAGGGGCTGTCCGTCGTACTGGCCGGGCAGCCGAACGTCGGCAAGTCCTCGCTGCTTAATGCGCTGGTGGGTGCCGAGCTGGCGATCGTGACCCCGATTGCCGGCACGACGCGGGACAAGGTGGCGCAGACCATCCAGATCGAAGGCATACCGCTGCACGTGATCGATACTGCTGGCCTGCGCGATACGCAAGACGAAGTGGAGCGGCTCGGTATTGCGCGGTCATGGAACGAGATCGAGCGAGCGGATGTCGTACTGCACCTGCTGGATGCGCGTGATGGGATGAGCGTGGAGGATCACGCGATCGCCGCGCGGTTCCCCGCCGGTGTGCCGGTGGTGCGGATCTTCAACAAGATCGACCTGGCAGGCGTCGAGCCGGACGTGCGCGATGCCGGGGATAGTGCGGCGCGCGAGGTCAGGTTATCCGCAAAGGCGGCGCTCGGTATCGACCTGCTGCGGGCTGAACTGCTGCGCATTGCCGGATGGCAAGCAGGCGCGGAAAGTGTCTATTTGGCGCGCGAGCGTCATTTGCGCGCGTTGCGTGCAGCGGGCGAGCATTTGGCGACGGCTGCGGAGCACGCGGCTCGCAATGCGCAGGCGCTCGATCTATTTGCCGAGGAGTTGCGACTGGCGCAGGAACAATTGAACTCGATCACCGGTGAGTTCACGTCGGATGATTTGCTGGGGGTGATCTTTAGCCGGTTCTGTATTGGAAAGTAATGCAGAATCCATAGACATCTGTTCGCCCCCTGATGTGGTTCAAAGCCAACTACAGCAAGCGAGTTCTGCGCGGGGCTCAACGTATGGGCGCTGCTGCAGGTGGATCCCGCCGCCGTGGTGCTGGTCCTGGCCTGTCACGGATGGCTGGAGCGATCCGGGGACGCGTTCGCGAACAACGCGCGTGCGCGGGCATTGCGGGTCACCGCAGCGTCGCTCGATTCAGCCGGCGCGACCCTTTTTGCTGCGGTGTTGCGCGCATGCCGGGATCCCATGTCAGCGGATCATCGGGCGTCGTAACGGGTGCCTGAGTCGGCTTGCGACAGGACGCGATGGCCGGGGTGTGATGAGACGCTGCACCGTCCCAATTGTTCTTTTTTTGATAACAGTGAATTCGGAATTTAAGTATTTACCCTTATCTATCCGGCTCCTACACTGCATTTATCGGCTACGGACCTTGACGTTGGTAGCTTCAATGAGAAACGAACAATCGGAGGTTGTGTCATGAATGCGCTGATCAAAGCTGTTGCCATCACCACTGTTGCCGCCGCTGCTGCTGCGGCGCCGCTGGCCTCGTTCGCACAAACGAACGCACCGCTCACGCATGCCCAAGTGCGGGCCGAGTTGATCGAGCTGGAACAAGTTGGCTATAACCCCGCCATGGCCAACGACTACGACTATCCGAACAACATCCAGGCGGCTGAGGCCCGCGTGGCAGCCAAGCATGCCGCCGAGCAACGCGTCGCCGCGCAAGCGGTGGGCGGCGTGGCCAGCGGGTCGATGCAGGCGGGCGGCCAGGCCATTGCTCGTGTGTCTCAATCCGTCTATATGGGCCACTGAGTCCGCCACCGAGAGGAGCCTGTTGGCGCCAACGGTATTCGCGGGCGCACCCGATGTGCAAGGGTTGCGAGGATAGCATCGCGAGTGTTGCGTCGGCCGGCGGCGACGGTGAAGGGCGGATCAGTGAAGGGCGGATAAAGCCGTGGCGCGCCGCACCGAGTGTTACGCATCGCGGCCCTGGTATTTATTTAGGTTGACAGCGGCCCACGTGGGGTAGGAGTCGCCGGCAGAGGCTGGCGACTCTTTTTTATCCCGGTCGTTGTCGGCATTGCTGAACTCGTCCCATCGACCCATTCTGGGTAGTTGCGCAGGTTCGTCCATGCCTTTATCCGGCCGGAGTGGGAGGAGATTGAGATGCGCGTGGCACTCAACGACGCCATGCTGCTCTATCACGATGCGCCGGAGGCGAAACAAGTGAAGCAGGCGGGTGACCACATTATGCAGACGTTCATGCAACGTGGGCTGCCCGCGGCGTCGACCGCGACCCTGACCCTGGCATGCAGATTGATTACCGACACGATCCGTGCAGCAGGAAAACAATTATCGGCAAGTCCCCGTACACCTGCTCAGATCCACTCTATGCCGACGCGATGGCTGACATGTTTTGCGCGTACCTGCGTGCGCTCAATGGCGACTGAGTCAACTGGCCGCGCGCAGGCGCGTGCCGTTGCCCCTTTCCGTCGCTATCCGATTGCCTAAAATAAAGGGATGAGTGTTCCCGATGGAGGGCAATCATGGAAGGCGAGACGGTTGTAGGGCTGATCGGTGGTGGATTAGGCATTCTGATTCTGTTGTCACTGTGGGGATTCGAACTCTTATCACGCTGGCGCGAGCGTCCGGAGCGCAGTCGCGTGCTTCATTGGATGGAGACTCACCACCTGGCGGGATGGCTGCGCCGCCGTCATTGATGCGACGCCGCGCGTGCGGTGCGCCGGTGCGTAGGCGCGGCGTCATTCACCAGCAACACCCCGAAGCCGGCGGGTGATTGTGGCGAATCGCGTCCCCTATCTGTCGATGGATAAGGCCGCGCGCGTTCGGCGTGGTCATGACTGCGCAACCGGTGCTCCTGCCATAGTTCGTCAATGAAAAGAAACGCAACGATCATCAATGGCAGTAAGAGAAATGCGTCTAGGATAATCTGCTCGACCATGATCGGGTCCCTACATTAATCCTAATTTCATTCTAGGTCTTCATTCTAGGTCGCTGTGCATTTCCCACCAGCATTCCAACTGGCCCCCTAGCATTCCAGCTAGCCGGCCAGCACCAACTGCCATCTTGCGCCCCACCTTGGCATCCAGTTGGCCCGCCAGGACTGGCATTCTGGCCGGCGAGCGGGAGCGTGACTAGCGTGGAGGCTGCCAATGGGGCGCATATCTACCCGGGCCGATCCGCGCGATCCATTGTGCGGTGTGATTCGGATTGCCGCGCTTTGCGTATCCCGGCTCCGGGCAGGGGTTGCGTCCCTCCTCCGGCGGTTTTTTATTCAGTAAGCGTTTCAGCGCCTCATCAATTTTTGGCGAGAGGGCACCAATGGCTTACCCGCTGAGCGGGCTGGGTATTTTATGCATTCATTAATGCAACAAATCACGCGTCATTTCGGCTGCGTGCTGTGGCGCGATATGTGCAGTGCGTCAAAACGCCGCAATGCGTGTGACAGGCATGTTGCCAAAAGGTGCGGCATTTTGGCCTATTGCGGCTGCACACAAGTTCTGCTTGTGCTTTGCTGGCATTGGTCTACGATGGAGCTGCTGTGGTTATCTTCAGCGAATGTCATACCAAGGTGTGCGCAGCCCATAGGAGAGAGATTCATGATGAAACGTACCGGGATGGTTATTGCTTTCGTCACGCTCGCCGCCGCATTGTCCGCGGCGCAAGCCCAGGACAAAGTCGTCAAGCTGGCGCCGGACCAGACGTTCCGCTTCAAGGCAAATGCCTATGGATGTTTGTCGCGCGATAAGCTGGAAGCAGCTGACCAGCATGCGTTGGCCGGCGAACAAGGAAAAATGCAAGAGCTGTTTAATGGGTACCAATGCCTGTCGACGCCGGAAAATGACGAATTCAGAATCATCCGAGTAGTCGGGCATGCGATTGAATTTCAGAACGCGGGCAATCGCGATCCGAACGGCCTATGGACTTCGGACCGCTTTATCAAGCAATAGTTAAGAACACCTGCATGGCGATGAGTTGCCGCGTCCTGACACGGACGCCGCGCTGATTCACGGCACTGCGGTAGCCGGGATTCAGCCTATAAATGGGCCGGATCTCGTCTTCCTTGCGGCGGTCGCGCAATTTCAATGTGTCGTTGACATCGCGCGATTCAAACGTGAAAATCTCGTTGTTTAGCACCACGTCGTGAACGCCTTCCCGTTGCCCATCACTAAAGCGAAACGATGGCTGAAAAATGCAGAGGCAGCAGGATTTTTAACAAAAAAGCGGCGAATGGGCTATCGATTTTGTCGAAATAGATAAGGCTGGCGCAGCAATAGCGGCTGTTGTTTTACACACACCGTTTTATCAAGAAACCTTAGCATGGCGAGCGCCAAGCTAAGTGCGTCTTTTTTATTTCACCGATTCGACAAGTTGGGCACTGGCTGACGTTGCCACCGTTTTGGCAACGGCATGGCTGCTTTCGGGCGTTTGCCACGGGCCGTACTCATTTAGGCAGTGTGTTCTTTTAAGTTGATAAGGATGTTGCGTGAAAAAACATAAAAATTGTGGCGTTATCTGGATTACGGCGGCACTCGCCCTGGGATTGAGCGCGTGCGCGACGGAATCATCGCGATCGCTGCCGGTACCCGTGGTCAGTAGCGCCCAAACACCGTTTGCCGGCAAGCCGATGGAGATCGCCGTCGGCAAGTTCGATAACCGGTCTAGCTATATGCGCGGTATCTTTTCCGACGGGATCGACCGCCTCGGCGGACAGGCCAAGACGATCCTAGTCACGCGCCTGCAACAGAGCCGCCGCTTCAACGTGCTCGACCGGGACAACCTAGACGAGATTAAGCAGGAAGCCGGCTTCATGAAAAAGGCTCAGGCGATCAAGGGGGCCAATTTCGTCGTGACGGGCGACGTCACCGAGTTCGGTCGCAAGGAGGTCGGCGACCATCAATTATTCGGTATTCTCGGGCGTGGAAAAGCGCAGGTCGCGTACGCGAAGGTCAATCTCAATATCGTCAATACTGCGACGTCCGAAGTCGTGCTGTCGAGCCAGGGCGCGGGCGAATACAGCGTCTCCAATCGGGAGGTCATCGGCTTTGGCGGGACGGCTGGCTACGACTCCACGTTGAACGGCAAGGTGCTGGATCTGGCTATTCAAGAAGCGGTCAACCACTTGGTCGAACAGGTCGATGCCGGCGCACTCGGTTCGGCGAAATGAAGTGCTCGCCCCACGCTATGCCAATCACTAAAAAAGCAAGATGAATTTCTCTATCTTCCTCAAAAAAACCGGGTTGTCGCTGGTTGCGACTGCGGCCTGGTTGACTGGCTGCGCTAGCCATTCCACCGTGCCGCTGTATCAATGGGACGCTTATCAGCCGCAGGTCTACGAGTATTTCAAGGGACAAACGGCGCCACAGCAGCAGATCGACGCTCTGGAAAAAGCGCTGCAACAAATTCGCGCGGCAGGAAATCGTCCACCGCCGGGGTTTCATGCGCATCTCGGAATGCTGTATGCGAGCGTTGGCAATGACTCGCAAGCCGTACAAGCATTCGAGGCCGAAAAGCAGTCGTTTCCCGAATCATCGCCGTACATGGACTTCCTGATGAAGAAGTCCAGGCAACCCTGAGCTGAGCGCCACCATGTTCAAGATCATCAAGGTCTCTTTACTGAAATCGCTATGCGCCGGTGCGATGCTCGCATTGCTGGCCGCGTGTGCGGGTCCCAACCAACGTCCTGACTACACTGCATTCAAGAGAAGCCAGCCCCGTTCGATTCTCGTGCTGCCGCCGGTGAACGAAACGTCAGACGTGAAGGCCACCTACGGTTTGCTTTCGCAGATGACGCTTCCGTTGGCCGAGGCTGGATACTACGTGGTACCCGTGGCCCCCATGGAGGAGACGTTTAAGTACAACGGGCTGACCACACCGACGGATATTCAAGGTGTCACGCCCGCGAAGCTTCGCGATATCTTCGGCGCTGACGCAGCGCTCTATACGAAGGTCAAGCAATATGGCTCCGTCTACGCTGTGCTCGACAGTAAGACGGTCGTGGCAGCATCGGCCAAGCTTGTCGATCTAAAAACCGGCGATGTGCTGTGGCAGGGCGAGGGGCGTGCTACCGGCGACGAGGTGGGCACCAACGTCAACGTCGGTGCGTTCGGATTGATCGGCATATTGGCACAGGCCGCGATCAAGCAGATTGCGCATACGCTGTCCGACGACAGCGTTGACGTCGCGAATCTGGCGAGCCGGCGCCTGTTGTCGGCGGGGCCGCCGAGTGGCTTGCTTTACGGACCGCGCTCACCGAAGTACGGGACCGATTGACGGCTGCATCGCTGCGTTGACTGCAACCGGGACACGGTATCGCGGTTGTGTAGGCGCAGCGGGCCATTTACGGGTGCACCGCCATTTTTGCGGTGCGCCGTTGCTTGACCTCGCTCGTGCGGTGGCCATATTGCATTCTTTGATGCAAGGGCAGACTACTGCGCGCCAAACTCGGTCGTTGCGCAAAAATCGCAGTGCTTTCCTCGTCTATCCACTTCCTTAAATTGGGTGGCCTTAGTGCACCATGCCGCCCGGCTTGCCAGCCCTTGTGGCGTGGGTTTCCAAGCGTTTTCCGGTGTGTGGGAATCGTGCGTTTTGACGCACCAACATGCGACTATGATCGAGAGACGGGGGATGGCGAGGCTTTTTATTGAGGAATATTAGGCACTGTCTAATAAGGATGAGTAACTGACAGCAAAAAGGGCCTAGCATCGCTGCTAAGCCCTTGATTTCTTGGTGGGGCGTGAGTGACTCGAACACTCGACCTACGGATTAAGAGTCCGCTGCTCTACCAACTGAGCTAACGCCCCAACAGAAGGGGAATTGTAGCAGACTTTCCGCGGTATGCAAGTCTTTTTGAGGGACGGGGCTTGGGGGATCGGGTAGGTTCGGTGTCGAGCAGCACACTAGGTCCACATCCGCGCGCCCTCACAGATCCGGCGTGAACCTCTTGATTTATCGGGCGCTTATCGTCCAACCGTGGTTTCCATGGCCCAATGTGCGAGCAGATCAGGCTGCTCAAACTTAGCAGCCTTTAGCCTAGCCGTTGCGCGCAGCTTCGGCTATCTCGCCGGTTCCGAAAACTACTTGAGCGCTGCAAGAGCCTCCAGGTCATCGTGACCACTGCTTGAAGCTAAGTCGAATCCGGACAACGGGTCCCTTTCTCATAATTAAGCTGCGCGTTCTGAGTGACGCTGCTAAGGGTTGTATCGCGATAACGAAAAGAGAATCGCCCCAGATTCAACGAATATGCCACGTACTAGCGCACGCACATCAGGGCCTTATCCACCGGATAAGGCAGGCGCTTCAGTACTGTGGCAATGCCAGCAGGCAGCGTTTTCTGCGTCTTCAACCGGGTGTCCGTCGATAGGCGATAAGCAACAAACCTTGACCTACCGCCTTAATGCGACAGAACCCTACAGGCGCTTGCTTTGTTTGCTCCCCAAATACACAGAATATATTCGAATCTGGCTTTGACATGATGTTTTTTTGCCAAAAGTATGTAAAATTGATACATGTTATGTTCTAAAGATGGAGTCTTTTTGGCGGAAAGTAAAGCCAAAAAATTGAAAAATATGCAGTCGTTATTTAATAAACAAATATTTAAGTTAATTGATAGTCGGATTATGCGTGGGATTGCACTAATGCTTTGTGCGGTCTTCTTTTTTTCTTTGGTCGGTGTTATTGCAAAATTTATTGCGGCACAGTATCCGCCTAACGAAATCACATTTTTTCGCATGCTGTTCGGGCTGATCCCCGCCATGCTCGTCTTTCGCCGTCTTGAATTTAATAAAAAGGAGTTTACACTGAGCCGGTTTGGAGGGCATTTTTTCAGGGCGGCGATGGCGCTAGGCTCGATGGGCACCTTTCTTTCAAGCTTGCTCTACCTACCCTTGTCTACCGCTGTGACTTTGCATTACTTGGAGACTATTTTCGTTGCCGTGTTCGCGATGGTGTGCTTAGGTGAACGGTTACGAATGGGTGTGGTAGGAGGGCTCGTAGTAGGGTTGGGTGGCGTGACATTGATTTCCCCGTTGACTGGCGGATATGCATCGGTGCTGGGAACGGGACTGGGTGTGCTCAGCGCCGTCTTCGGCGCGGGGGCTGTAATTCAAATTAAAAGGCTTTCCCGTACTGAAGAGCCAACAGTAATTGTTTTGTATTTTACGTTGATCGGGACAATCGTAAGCGGATTATCGCTATGGGTGTCGTGGACGACTCCAAGCATAGAAGATCTAGCGCTGATGGCGCTGCTTGGTTTAACTGCTGGTACGGGACAGCTACTGCTGACGACGGCGTTCAAAAATGCTCCCGCGTCGTTGCTGGCGCCGTTAAGTTATTTTGGCGTTGTATGGTCAATTCTTTTTGAGTACGTGATTTGGGGTGAGCTTATCGGACTACAAGCAGCGCTAGGCGTAGTGTTAATTGTTGGAAGTGCGCTTTGTGTAAGTTTTTCGGGCAGACGTATCGATTCTTGCGCGCGCGTCCACCGCGAGGTCCGCTCATCAGCTTGCAAAAAAGTCAGTTTGACGTCTAGCTGATTGCGCTTTGTGGAGGTCGAGGTGGGCGCGCAAAATCGGACAGCCTGATAAGTGGGCTGGCCGGGGTCTGAGCCAGTAATAAAGCTGGCAAAAAATCAAAAAGTGCGGCCGCGACGCGCGTGCGCATCAACGCCGCACTCGCGCCGTGAGTGATTCCGGGTTCACGACATTTTGCGTATCGCCGTCCAGATACGCAAGGATGTTGTTGAACGCCGCGCCGAAATACAGTTCATAGCTCTCGCGTTCCACGTAGCCGATGTGCGGCGTGCAAATCGCATTTTCCATGCGCAGTAACGGATAACCCTGCAGGATTGGCTCGCTTTCGAATACGTCCACCGCGACCATGCCCGGCCGCCCTTGATGAAGGGCTGATACGAGCGCGTTCTCCTCGAGCAGTTCAGCGCGGCTCGTGTTGACGAACAGTGCCGTTGGCTTCATCTGCACGAGGTCATTGACAGTTACGATGCCGCGGGTCTCGTCGTGCAGCCGTAGATGCAGGCTCAGCACGTCGCTTTCGGCAAAAAGTTGCTCGCGCGTCTGCGCCACTTCGAAACCATCGTCTTTCGCCGCGTGTAACGAATGTTCGCGTCCGTGGACCAACACGGTCATGCCAAACGCGCGCCCGTAGTGGGCGACGATCTTGCCGATTCTCCCGTAGCCCCAGATGCCCAGCGTCTGCCCGCGCAGCACCTGGCCGAGCCCGAAGTTGGGTGGCAGCGCGGTGGTGCGCAAGCCTGATTGCTGCCAGGCACCTTGCTTAAGGTTCGCGACGTATTGAGGGATGCGACGCTGCGCCGCCATGATCAGCGCCCACGTCAACTCGGCGGGCGCAACGGGCGAGCCCGTGCCTTCTAGCACCGGAATGCCGCGCTCGGTGCACGCCCGCAGGTCCAAATGACTGGATACGCGGCCTGTCTGGCTGATGACGTTCAGTCGCGGTAGTTTGTCTAGCAATTGCGGTGTGATGCGCGTGCGCTCGCGGATCAATACGAGCGCTTCGACTTCCGCGAGTCGGCTGACGAGTTGCCCGAGCCCGCGCACCGTGTTGTTGAACACCTTGACGTCATGCCCGGCGAGCAGTTGAAAACAGTCGAGCTTGCGGACGGCGTCTTGGTAGTCATCGAGGATGGCAATCTTCATGGGACTTGGAACAGTGCGGTCTTTTGCGGTGCACCACTTGCACCGCGGACGGGGTGCTATGCTTGACGCTTCAACCGGCAATGCAGTGATCAGCGGCGCCGATGCGCCGAGGCCGGGGAACTGCTTTCGTGCGTGTCAGCGCACCTATGCCGTGCCGAAAATCAAGCAGCCTTTTCAACTTTTAACAGCTTGTCGAGCGCCGATGCAAGCTACGTTACAAGATGGTACAAGCTGGCAAGCTGCAATGTCCGCGATGTCTGCTTTGCACGTGCGCCCGTTGGCGCGCACCTCTCGTAGCCAGCATCGTCGGACTCATACCGTTTCTTTCTTGCCAAAACGGAGACAGCTTCATGAATCAACCTGCCCAAGGAGGCGACCTCACCGTTGATCTCAACATTCCGATATACGTTAGGCACCGCAAGCTAATCGAGTGGGTTGAGCAAGTCGCAGCATTGACGCGGCCTCACCGCGTCGTCTGGTGCGACGGCTCCCAACAAGAATATGACCGGCTGTGCGACCAGATGGTTCGGCACGGAACGCTTAAGAAACTCAACGACGCGAAGCGCCCGAACAGTTACCTCGCCTGCTCGGATCCGTCCGACGTCGCGCGGGTTGAGGATCGCACGTTTATCTGTTCGCAGCGCAAGGAGGACGCGGGTCCGACGAACAACTGGATCGATCCTGGCCAAATGCGCACGACGCTTGGACAGCTTTTCGATGGCTCGATGGCCGGGCGCACGATGTACGTCGTGCCGTTCTCAATGGGGCCGCTCGGCTCGCCGATTGCACACATCGGCGTCGAGCTGACCGACAGCCCGTATGTGGTCGTAAACATGCGGATCATGACCCGGATGGGGCGGCCGGTCTACGACATACTCGGCGAGCACGGCCAGTTCGTGCCGTGCGTGCACTCGGTCGGCGTGCCGCTCGCCCCGGGCCAGTCCGATGTGCGCTGGCCGTGCAGCGATACGAAATACGTCGTGCACTTCCCGGAGACCCGCGAGATATGGAGCTACGGCTCGGGCTATGGCGGCAATGCATTGCTTGGCAAAAAGTGCTTCGCGCTGCGTATCGCATCGACGATGGGCCGTGACGAAGGGTGGCTCGCCGAACACATGCTGATCCTGGGCGTGACTTCGCCGCAGGGGCGCAAGTACCATGTCGCTGCCGCGTTCCCGTCGGCCTGCGGCAAGACGAATTTCGCGATGCTGATCCCTCCGCAGGAGATGAACGGCTGGCGTGTGTCGACGATCGGCGACGACATCGCATGGATTAAGCCGGGCCAGGACGGCAGGCTGTACGCAATCAATCCGGAGGCCGGCTATTTCGGCGTTGCCCCGGGTACCAGCAAAAAGACTAATTTCAACGCGATGGCCACGTTGCGCGAAAACGTGATCTTCACGAATGTCGCGCTGACCGATGACGGCGATGTCTGGTGGGAGGGCATGACGGACACGCCGCCCGCGCACCTGATCGATTGGCAAGGTCAGGACTGGACGCCGCAGATTGCGCGGGAAACCGGTCGCAAGGCCGCGCATCCGAACGCGCGCTTTACCGCGCCTGCATCGCAGTGCCCGTCGATCGATCCTGAGTGGGAAAACCCGCAGGGTGTGGCGATCGACGCCTTCATCTTCGGCGGCCGCCGCTCTAGTACCGTGCCCCTGGTAACCGAAGCGCGTAACTGGGTGGAAGGCGTCTATATGGCCGCGACGATGGGTTCCGAGACGACGGCCGCCGCGGCGGGCCAACAAGGCGTCGTGCGTCGCGACCCATTCGCGATGCTGCCGTTCTGTGGCTACAACATGAGTGACTACTTTGCGCATTGGCTCGACATCGGCGCCCGGCTGCAAGCGCAAGGCGCGACGTTGCCCAGAATCTATTGCGTGAACTGGTTCCGCAAGGGTGCCGACGGCAAGTTTGTTTGGCCGGGTTTCGGCGACAACATGCGCGTGCTGCAGTGGATGCTTGGGCGCATTGACGGGCAGGCGCGCGGTGTCGAGCATGTGTTTGGCGTTTCACCGCGCTATGAGGATATCGATTGGACCGGCCTGGCGTTCTCACGTCAGCAGTTCGAGCAGGTCATGTCAATCGACGCTAGCGCGTGGCGCGAGGAGCTGGCGCTGCACGGGGAATGGTTTGCCAAGCTGGAATGCCGGCTGCCCGAGGCGTTGAGCCGGATCAAAGACCGGATCGAGCGGCAACTCGCGGCATAGTCCGTTTGCACCAATTTGGTGCGTTCGAGCATTTTTGCGCTGTGTGGCCCGTTACCACAACATTATGCCGATTCCCCTACAGAGTTTCGGCGTTTTTTAGAAAATGACGTGCCGCAGTGCCGCAACTTCTGCAGACTTTCGCAAGTCATAGGAAAATCCCGCATTGCAATTGTGCAACAATGCCATTTCGGTTGCACGCAGTAGGAGTTTCCTTATGGATCATTTGCAGTCGATGCGCGTTTTCGTCAAGGTGGCAGACCTGGGCAGTTTTGCCAAGGCTGCCTCCATGATGGACATGTCGAATGCTGTCGTCACCCGGCACGTCGCCGACTTGGAAAGCCGGTTGGGAACCCGTCTGCTGAATCGAACCACGCGTTCGCTTTCGTTGACCGAGTCCGGCCAAGTCTATCTTGAGCGTGCCCGCCAGATCTTGGACGAGTTGGAAGATGTCGAGCAGATGGTGGTGGCGCGCAATCACGAGCCGGTCGGCACGTTGCGCATCGTCGCACCAGTGGTGTTCGGGCTGCACAATTTGGCGCCCGTGCTGCACTCGTACGCGCAGCGGTTTCCGCAGGTCATCCCGAACGTCACGCTGGTGGACCGGGAGGTCGATATGGTGGAGGAGGGTTTCGACGTCGGCGTCGTGATTGCGCGCAACGTGCGCAGTGCCAGTGTCGTGATGCGTCGGCTGACGACCGGCTGTATCACCGTCTGCGCAACGCCTGAGTACATCGCCAAGCATGGTGTGCCGCAGCGACCCGAAGACTTGCTCGAGCATCACTGCCTGTCATTGCCCGCAGACTATTGGGGCGACGAGCGCGTATTCACCGGTCCGGATGGCCAAGAGGTCCGAGTGCGGCCCACCAATGTGATGATCGCGAACAATACCGAGATGCTGCGTCAACTCGCGTTGCTCGGCAATGGCATTGCGTTGTTGCCAAGCTACCTGATCGGCCGCGACATGGCCGAGGGGCGCTTGCTGCGCTTGCTGTCGCAATATCACCTGCCGCGGGTCGATATCAACATTGCTTATCCCAGCCGGCACTATCTGCCGGCCAAGGTGCGCACGTTCATCGATCACCTCGTCGAGCACTTTAGCCAGACGCCGAACAGCATGCTCGGTGAACAATGGTCTGGCGTCGATGGCGCGCGCACAAAGGCAGCCGACGGCTCGACGGGGTCGGCCGACGCGGTGGCGCACGCGGCCCTGGCGCCCCAGCACCCAGAGCAAGGGCGCGGCGAGGGCGAGCTGGACCAGCTTGATGAACAATTGCGCGCCAACGGTATCGAACGCAAAGGAAAGAACCGTGCGCCGGTGGCGCCACGGCGATATCCGGGCAACGCTGAACGTCGCACGTACGAACCGGCATAGGCAGCGGGATATGTCCGGGCGGCGCGATCTGCCGCTGCCGCGGCACACTGGGCCTCCGGCGTCGGCACGTTGGGCCTCTGTCGTCAGCACGCCGGCCTCCGGTGCCATGCGCCACCTTGCGGCCACGGCAGTGCACGCGGCTATCCGTAACGCCGCGTGACCGATGCGTGAGGCGGCATATCGCGCGATGTGTCGATCGCCCGGTGTTGTCCTACTTACTCGCCCAATGCTCGGCTCGCGCTCGCCGAGGCGGTCAGCCTGCGGCGCGCTTGCGTGCCGGCGTCTTGCGTGCGGTGGTTTTCGCGGCAGGACCCGCCGTTGCCGTGGCGGTCCGGGTGGCCCGTTTGGCTGCGGGCTTGAGCGACGTCGCGCGATGGCTGTCGCCGTGTTGCGTCGTATCGGGCCCGGCGTCCCCGGCTCCGCTGTTTGCCTTTGCGCCACGCGTTGAAGACTTCGCTGCGGTCTTTGCCGCCGGCTCCTTCTTCTCGAACTCGAAGCCAATCGAGCCATCTTTCTGCTTGACGAGGAATGCCTTGAAGTTGCGCCCGGTGCGGGACGACTTGAAATTCGTCAGCAGGTCGGTGCGTCCCTGGTCGAGCAGCTTTGCCATTTGCTCCCGCGTGATTTCCTGCTGCAGGATCACCTTTCCGGAGCGAAAGTCGCAGGTCTTCGGATGAGCCGCCTGATTTTCGCAAACATAGCTCATGCCGTGCTCGAACACACGGGCATGACACTTCGGGCATTGGCCGACGGGTTCCTGTGAGGAGAAGTCGGGTGCTTCGCCCTCGTCTCCCATCGTATCCTGACCGAAGTCAAACTCTAGCTTGTAGTTGTTTGCCTCTTCGTCGCGCGCGAGCTTTAGGATGGCGGAGAAGGGGCGGCCCATCTTCGAGCGGAAGCCCGACAGCGGGCCGATCGATTTTTCCGATAGCAACTGCTCGACCTCGTCGAGCTCGAACTGTCGGCCGCCCGGTATTTTCGAGATCGAGAAGTCGCATTTCGTGCACGCGAAGCGGCGGTAGTTTTCCTTGACTTCGCCGTTGCAGTTCGGACAGGTTGTCTTCAACGTCGCGTAATCGCCCGGGATCGTGTCCGAATCGTATTCCTTCGCACGTTTAACGATCGTTTGGGTCATGCGCGCGATCTCGCGCATGAACGCTTCGCGCTCCAGACGGCCCCGCTCCATCTGCGACAGCTTATGTTCCCACTCTCCGGTCAGTTCGGGGGCGGTGAGCTCTTCGACGCCTAGGCCGCGCAGCAGCGTCATCAGCTGGAATGCCTTGGCCGTCGGGATTAACTCTCGGCCCTCGCGGAGCAAGTATTTTTCACCAAGCAGCCCCTCGATGATCGCCGCGCGCGTGGCGGGCGTGCCCAGGCCCTTGGCCGCCATGGCCTCGCGCAATTCGTCGTCCTCGACCAGCTTGCCCGCGCCTTCCATCGCCGAGAGCAGCGTCGCTTCGTTGTAGCGGGCGGGCGGCTTGGTGGTCAATTGCTGGGCTGCAATCTTGTCCGTCTGGACCTTCTCATCCTTGGCGACCGGCGCGAGGTTTGCGTCCTCGCCCGATGTCTCGCGGCCGTACACCTGCAACCAGCCCGGCGCGACCAATACCTTGCCTTCGGTCTTAAAATGATGGCCCACCACTTCCGTGATCCGGGTCGTCACTTTGTACTCGGCGGCTGGGAAAAACACGGCCAGGAAACGCTTGACCACCAAGTCGTACAGCTTCTGCTCCGGCTCGGACAGGTTCTTGGGCGCTTGCAGCGTCGGAATGATTGCAAAGTGATCGCTGATCTTGGTGTTATCGAAGATCCGCTTGTTTGGCTTGACCCAGCCCTTGTCCAGCACCTGCTTGGCGAACGGCAGGTAGTTGTTGCTTTCCTTGAGCACCTCCAGCGTATCGCGGACCGCGGCCATGTAGTCTTCGGGCAGCGCGCGCGCATCGGTACGCGGATAGGTCAGCACCTTGTGCCGCTCATACAGCGCCTGGGCCAGCGCGAGCGTGTTCTTGGCCGAGAAACCGAAGCGTCCGTTCGCCTCGCGTTGCAAGCTGGTCAGGTCAAACAGCAATGGCGAGAGCTGCGTCGACGGTTTCGATTCCTCGCTGACCGTGCCTATCTGCCCACGGCATGCCGCGACGATCGTTTCGGCCGCAGCCGCGCTCCAAAGTCGGGAGTCGCGTTGCTCGGGATCGAATTCGTTTTTCTTGAATTTCGGGTCGAACCAGCGCCCTTCGTAAGATCCCGTCGCGCAAACGAATTCAGCTTTAACTTCCCAGTAGTCGCGCGGCACGAAGCGACGAATCTTTTCCTCGCGCTCCACGACGATCGACAGCGTCGGCGTTTGCACGCGTCCGACCGTGGTCAGGAAAAAGCCACCGCCCTTGCTGTTGAACGCCGTCATCGCCCGCGTGCCGTTGATGCCCACGAGCCAATCGGCCTCGGAGCGACAGCGCGCCGCGTCGGCCAGCGGTTGCATCTCCTGGTCGCTGCGCAATTGCGCGAAGCCGTCTCGGATCGCCGCCGGCGTCATCGACTGGAGCCACAAACGCTGCACCGGTTGCTTGGCTTTGGCGTGCTGCACGATCAGCCGGAAGATCAACTCGCCTTCGCGGCCCGCGTCACATGCGTTGACCAGCCGGTCGACGTCCTTGCGCTTGATCAGTCGGGTCAGCAGCTTCAGCCGAGACTCGCTCTTGGCAATCGGTTGGAGGTCGAAATGGGGCGGAATAACGGGCAGATGCGCGAAACTCCATTTGCCGCGCTTGACTTCATACTCCTGCGGCGCCGCAATCTCCACTAAGTGGCCAACCGCCGACGACAACACATAGTCATCGCTCTCGTAGTATTCGTCATGCTTTGTGAAGCCGCCCAGCGCGCGCGCGATATCGTTCGCGACAGACGGCTTTTCGGCGATGATCAGGGCTTTTGACATGACTATTGGAAAGTACGGATGCGCGGAATCGAACGCTTTATAGCATATCGGCCGCAAACGCATCGCGGCGCGAGCGCGGCAAGCGGCTTGCGGCAACAGCTCAGCCGCGCATGATAAGCGCGTGCCAAGGTCGGCCGCAAGCGTTCAGCACAATTGCGTGCAAGCGCGGCGCGAGGCGGCAATAGCCGGAGAATAGGCAATTTGCGTGCCGCGTCGCTCACGCGTCAACGAGCGCCGGACGTAGTTTTGGCGCGCGCTCCACGCCGGGCAGCGAGGACAAGTCCACTAGCATCCGCGCAACGATCTGCGGATGGGGCAGTACGGTGCCGAAAAAGCGCGTGGCATGAGCATCCTCGATCAGGATGGTCGGAAAATTCTCCACATCGAAGTCATCGAGCCGGTCGGCATGCGTCTCGATGTCGATCCAAACAAAACATGCCTCCGGATGCGCGTCTGCGAGCGCGTCGAAACCGGCCCGGTATTCGCGGCACGAGCCGCACCATTCGGCGCACAGGCAGGCGACAAACAGCGTGTCAGCGGATGACAAACGCGTGGTGATGACGTCGGCGTCGTGGTCAAGGTCGAGGGCAGGCATGAATGAAAAGAGATCCTGGCAACGCATCGTGGCGGCGTGGGCGTGCCGGCATGGCTCGCCCGGCGGGTGTGGCCGTGGCGCCACGCCGCTGCTGATGTAATCTAATTTTGGACTTTAGCATGGTCGCCGTGCGACCGGCACGGCAATCCGCTCACGCGCGCTGAAAGCGCCCGCCTGGTAGCGCAACGATCGTACCGGCCAGTTCCAGTTCTAGCAATACCGCTTGCAGTGTCGCGCAGTCCAAATGGGTACGCTGTACCAGGGTTTCAAGCGTAACGGGATCGTGTCCGATCGCTTCCAGTGTCGCGCGCCGTGCTGCGTCTGCGGCGTGGTTGGCTTGGGTGCTCCGTGCAGCGGCGAGGTACGCTGGGCGGCGGCGGGCACTCGACCAGGGCCCGATCGTGCGACGTCGGGTCAGGGCGCGCGCTGCAGCGGTGCCGCGCCGTGCGTCACCGGGCGTGACGGTGTGGTACTGCCGCGGCCGCGCGCGGTGGCCCGTCGCCAACGGATCGGCTGGTACGGCGGCTGTGGCGTCGCCCCAATCGGCTGCCGGCGCGTCAGCCGATTGGGCCGTTCCAGCGCGCACCGGCCGGATGGTGGCGCGCTCGGCCGGGCGGGTTGTCGAAGCATCGGGTGTGTAGGCCGCCGACGCATCCGATGTGTGGGCCGTCGAAGCATCCGGTGTGTGGGCCGTCGCATCGGATGTATGGGCTGCCGAAGCATCGAGTGTGTGGGCCGTCAAAGCATCCGGCGTGTGGGTTGCCGAAGTATCCGAAGCAGGGATTGCCGCCCCGGGCCGATGGATTGCCGCCGGCTCAGGCGCGTGGGCTGCCGGCGCATTGGGCGCACAGACGGCCGATGGGGCTGCTTGCGCGCTGGCCGGGGCGGCGCTGGCGGCAGCCTCGACGCCGGGCTCCGGCAATCGAAGCTCGGTTAGCACGTCGTGCGGTGTCTCGACCAGCTTGGCGCCGTCTTTGATCAGCCGGTGACAGCCACGGGACATCGGCGAATGGATGGAGCCGGGAATGGCGAACACATCGCGGCCGATGTCGTTGGCCAGGCGCGCGGTGATCAATGAACCGGAATAGGGGGCGGCCTCCACGACGAGCACGCCCCGTACCATCGCGGCGATGAGTCGATTGCGTTGCGGGAAGTGCTGGCGTAGCGGCGCGGCGCCCAACGGCCATTCAGTCAGGATCGCACCGCCACGCTCGACGATTTCAGCGGCCAGGCCGGCGTGACGTTGCGGGTAGATAACATCCGCGCCAGAGCCGGTGATTGCCACCGTCACACCACCGCTATCCAGCGCGCCGCGATGCGCGGCACCGTCGATGCCCAGCGCCAGTCCCGATACGATGCACACACCCTGTGCCGCAAGCGCCTGCGCGAACAAGCGCGCATTGTCATTGCCTTGCGGTGTCGGATTGCGGCTACCGACGATCGCCAGCGCTGGCCGGTGCAGCGCGCCGATCGCGCCGTGCACGTAAAGCAGTGGCGGCGGATCGTACAGTGTCAGCAGCGCGGGTGGATACGCCGGATGGCCGAACGGCACGATCCGCCGTGCGTCCCCGGCAGCCCATGCAAGCGCTGCCTCCACGCGCGGTGTCACCGCGTCGCGGCTTTGCAGCAACGCCTGCGCGGCGACGGCGCCGACCACACGCTCCAGGCCCGCGGCCGTCTCAGTCATGATAGGTCGCGGCGAGCCGAATGCCGCGAGCAGCGCGAGCGCCGCCGACGCCGACACGCGAGGCGTGTGCGCGAGCGTCAACCAGGCGGCGAGTTCGTCTGCCGCAAGCATCGGCGGCTGGATCGTGGTATTCATCGCGTGATAAAATTTTGTCAGTCCAGTAGGTTGGTTTCCGGCGTTCCCTGTCCGCGTCGTAGGACCCGCGCGCCGCGTCCGCCAGTGCAAGCGCCAAGTGACCTTTGCGCGCCCACGATGCTGCCCGCGGCTTGATTCGGGAGCGCTGCGCCCTGACTTAACTATTACCGAAGATGAAGAGGTGGGCGATTCGGCCGATTGGCCGACGCTTGCGCGCGAATACGAGTTTGCTCGAGAGGACTGATTGATCATGGCTTTGCTCAATATCCTGCGTTACCCCGATAAGCGCCTACACAAGGTCGCCAAGCCCGTCGAACGTGTCGACGAGCGCATCCGCAAGCTGGTGGCCGACATGGCCGAGACGATGTATGCGGCGTCCGGCGTCGGGCTAGCGGCTACGCAAGTGGATGTCCACGAGCGCGTCGTGGTCATCGATGTATCGGATACCCGCGACGCGTTGCGCGTGTTCATCAACCCAGAGATCGTCTGGTCGAGCGATGAGCGCGACATCAATGAAGAGGGGTGCCTGTCGGTGCCACGTATCTGTGACAGTGTCGAACGCGCTGAGCGGGTCCGCGTGCGCGCATTGAACGAGAACGGCGAGTCGTTCGAGCTGGAGTGTGAAGGATTGTTGGCCATTTGCATCCAGCACGAGATGGATCATTTGCTCGGCAAGGTATTCGTTGAATACCTGTCGCCGCTCAAGCAAATGCGGATCAAGACGACGATGAAGAAGTTCGAGCGCGCGAGGTGACGGCCGCGATGACGTCCGCGAGGTGACGGCCGCGATGACGTCTACCCTTCGTGTAATCTTTGCCGGTACGCCACCGTTCGCGGCGACCGCGCTGCAGTCGATTCACGACGCGGGCTTCGCGGTGCCGCTCGTGTTGACGCAACCCGATCGGGCGGCGGGACGCGGAATGAAGTCTTCGCCGAGTCCCGTTAAACAACTTGCGCTGGCGCGGGAGTTGGCGCTCGCGCAGCCGCCCTCGTTGCGATGCGACGGCAAGTATCCTACTGAGGCGGCCGATGCGTTGGCGCTGCTGCGCGCCACGCCGCACGACGTGATGGTGGTGGCGGCATACGGGCTGCTATTGCCGCAAGCGGTGCTCGATATCGCACCGCATGGTTGTATCAATATCCATGCGTCGTTGTTGCCGCGCTGGCGCGGCGCGGCGCCGATCCACCGCGCAATCGAAGCCGGCGACCGGGTCACGGGCGTCACGTTGATGCAGATGGACGCGGGTCTGGACACGGGCCCGATGCTCATGCGCGAAGCCGTGGCAATCGAGCCGACGGACACGACGGGCACGCTGCATGACAAGCTGGCTGTCACCGGCGCGCGGCTTATCGTCGCCGGGCTGCGCGAGCTGGAGCGTACCGGCTCGTTGCCGGCGACGCCGCAGCCAAGCGAAGGTGTCACGTACGCGCACAAGCTATCGAAGCAGGAGGCGGCGCTGGATTGGCGCTTGCCAGCCGACGTGCTCGCATGCAAGGTGCGCGCTTTTGATCCGTTTCCGGCCGCGCATGGGATACTGGAAGGCACGCCACTGAAGATTTGGGCCGCCGAGCCGATACGCGCTGGCGGACCTGACCTGACGCCGGGCACTATTCTGGCCGTGGACAGCGCCGGCGTGACGATCGCCTGTGGCGAGCACGCATTGCGCGCTACTCAACTGCAAAAGCCAGGGGGCAAGCGGCTTGCCGCTCGGGAATTCGTGGCGGGGTTTCCGCTGCGCGTGGGCCAGCGCTTCGAGACCAGGCCGAACGATCGGCCACGGGCTGCGCTACCGTCGCAATAGAGCCTGGTCTGGTCTTGTTTCGTGGCCTGGATCGCCGGCACCGCGACGCAGCGGCTGTCGGGGCGCGCGCGGGTCAGACAGTGGCTGGAGCGCGGTATGGGCAGTGCTTTCATCGGGCTCGGCATCAAGCTGGCGATGACGACACGCTGACGGGTGCGGGCATTGAATTTTCGATGCACACCCCCTATCTAACACATTCCTTACAACGGGTCGTTGGGTTCGGAGTAGCTAACATGTTTAACTGGTTTAAGACCGCGCTACTAATGGCCGCGATCACCGCGCTGTTCATCGTGATTGGCGGCATGATCGGCGGCACGCGCGGCATGACGATCGCGCTGGTGTTCGCGCTGACCATGAATTTCTTCTCATACTGGTTTTCGGACCAGATGGTGCTGAAGATGTACAACGCGCAGGAGGTCGACGAAACCAGCGCGCCACAGTTCTATCGGATGGTTCGTGAACTGGCCACACGCGCTGGGCTGCCGATGCCGCGTGTGTACCTAATCGACGAAGACCAGCCGAATGCATTTGCGACCGGCCGCAACCCGGAGCACGCGGCGGTTGCGGCGACCACTGGTATCCTGCGCGTGTTGTCCGAGCGCGAGATGCGCGGCGTGATGGCGCACGAGCTTGCGCACGTTAAGCACCGCGACATCCTAATCTCGACGATTTCGGCGACGATGGCGGGAGCCATCTCCGCACTGGCTAACTTCGCGATGTTCTTTGGTGGCCGGGACGAGCAGGGGCGACCGACCAACCCGATTGCTGGTATCGCGGTCGCGCTGTTGGCGCCGTTGGCCGCCGGTTTGATCCAGATGGCGATCTCGCGTTCGCGGGAGTTCGAGGCGGACCGCGGCGGCGCGCAAATCAGCGGTGATCCGCAAGCGCTGGCGGCAGCGCTCGACAAAATCCATCGGTATGCGGCGGGCATTCCGTTCGCTGCTGCGCAGGCGCACCCGGCGACCGCGCAGATGATGATCATGAACCCGCTGGCCGGTGGCGCGATCCAGAACCTGTTCTCGACCCACCCAGCGACCGAGGAGCGGATCGCACGGTTGATGGCGATGGCGCGCACGGGGCGCTACAGCTGAGTGAGCTACGTGCCCCGGAAAAGACCTGCCTCTGGCGCCGCCGCCACGCTGCGGCCGGATTCGCTCGCGTTTGCGTTGGACTGTGCGGCGCGCGTCCTCGCGCGGCTGCGGGCCGGGACTGCGCTGCCGGACGCGTTGGCCACCGTCCATGCGGGCATCGCGTCGGCGCAGGCCCGCGGCGCGATTCAAGACCTTGCCTATCGCGCGACGCGGCAACTGGCACGGGCTGACGCGTGGCTGGCCACGCTGGTTCGCAGGGCGCCTGATGAGCACGTGGCGAATGTGCTGCGCTGCGCATTCGCGTTGCTTGCCGAGCCCGATGCGACACGCGCGTACCCTGACTTTACGGTGGTCAACCAGGCGGTCGATGCGATCGCGGCCCGCGCGAACGTCGCGCATACGAAGGGACTGGTCAACGCCGTGCTGCGCAATATGGTCCGTTCACGGCCCGCCTTGCTTGCCGAAGCGATGCTTGATCCGGTTACGCGCTGGAACTATCCCCGATGGTGGATCGACGCGCTGCAGCGCACGTGGCCCGACGACGCGCAGCGTTTGCTTGAAGTGGGCAATGCGCATGCGCCGATGACGCTGCGGGTGAACCGTCGTCAGACGGATGTGGCGACCTATCTCGAGCGGCTACGGGCAAGCGGCATCGACGCGTTGCGCAACCCAGCTTGCCCGGATACCGCGCTCACGCTGCGCGAGCCGATGCCAGTCGAGCGATTGCCCGGTTTTGCACAAGGCACGGTTTCAGTGCAGGATGCGGGTGCGCAGCGTGCCGCCGCGCTGCTCGATGTGCGCGACCGGATGCGTGTGCTGGACGCGTGCGCGGCGCCCGGCGGCAAGACCGGCCATCTTCTTGAGTGCGCTGACATCGAACTGGTGGCGCTCGACAGTGATGCGGCGCGGGCCGCGCGCATCAAGGAGAACCTCGCGCGGTTGAAGCTGCGCGCCAGCGTTCAGATCGGCGATGCGGGCGAGCCGAGCCAGTGGCACGACGGCCGGCGATTCGACCGTATCCTGGCCGATGTGCCATGCTCCGCGTCGGGCATCGTGCGGCGCCATCCGGATATTCGCTGGTTGCGACGTTCCACCGACATCATCGCGTTGGTCGCCGAGCAGCGCCGCATCGTGCAGGCGCTCTGGCCGCTGTTGGAGCGCGGCGGGCAATTGCTGTATGTGACATGCTCGATCTTCCCGGAAGAAGGCGAGCAACAAGCCGCATGGTTTGAACACGCGCTCGAAGATGCGGTACGATTGGACGCGCCGGGCCAGATCCTGCCCACGGCGGCGCGCTCGGGTGATCATTGCGATGCTCACCGTGACGCTCGATCGGACCTCGACCAAGACGGATTCTTCTACGCGCGCTTTCAGAAACGGTGACCCAATCACGCTTTTTCTCGTCACGGCTCGTCGCCGTTTTCGGTCTGGTGCTGGCGGTTTGGTTCGCGACATTCGCATCGGGCTCGCGCGCGGATACGTTCTCGGTGCAGCGGGCGTCGTTACAGGCCGACGGCAGCGGCTGGAGCCTGGATGCGCGGTTCGACTTCCAACTCAACAGCAGTCTTGAAGACGCCGTCAACCGGGGCATCCCACTGTACTTCACGACGGAGTTCCAGTTGAGTCGTGCGCGCTGGTATTGGTTCGACGAGCAGCCGGTCAGCGTGTCGCAAAGTATAAGGCTGTCGTTCCAGCCGCTCACGCGCGAGTATCGTGTGTCCACTGGCGGGTTGCAACTGGGTTTTCCGACATTAGAGGACGCGTTGGCGGTGATTCGACATGTCACATCGTGGCATGTGATTGACCGCTCGCAGGTCAAGCCCGACGAGACCTATACGGCATCGGTACGCATGCAGCTCGATACCGCGCTGATGCCCAAGCCGTTCCAGATCGACGCGGTCAACAATCGCGACTGGAACCTGTCCTCGGACTGGAAGCGGTTCACGTTCACGGCGAGCGAGCATGGCAAATAGCGTGAGATTGAAGAGCCTGTTGGTCAGGCTGCTGATCGGCACGTTCGTGCTGACCGCGCTGCTGCTGTTGGGGTTGCTGGCGCTCGCCAGCGCGAACACCGAGTTCTTCGACCGCTATTATTCGTGGCTATACACGGCGAACTTCGTTGTCGCGTTGATCTTCATGCTGATCGTCGGGGGATTAGTGTGGATCATCGTCAGCCGGCTCAGGCAGGGGCGTTTCGGCACGCGGCTGCTCGCCAAGCTGGCGGTGTTCTTTGCGCTGGTCGGTGTGCTGCCGGGCGGTATCATCTACCTGGTGTCGCTGCAGTTCGTGTCGCGCAGCATCGAATCGTGGTTTGACATCAACATCGAGACGGCGCTGACCTCCGGTCTGAACCTGGGGCGCGGCATGCTCGATGCGTCATTGTCAGACTTGCAGAATAAAGGTCGGCTGATGGCAGACCAGCTTGCCAATACCGATCCGTCTAACATCACGCTGACGTTGCTGCGGCTGCGCGACCAGTTCGGCGTGCATGATGCGACGATTGTCGAGCCGGCGCGCAGCGTATCTGGCGCGACCGGCGAGATGCGTGTCATCGCGCAAGCGTCGTCCAATTTTGCGGCGCTTGTGCCGGATGACCTGCCCACGCCGCTGATGCTCGGCCAGGCGCGCGAGCGTGGCTATGCGGCCGTGGAGGGCGAGGTCGACAACAGCGGCGCGGGTGCGCATGCCACCGCCAAGGACGTATTGCGGCTGCGCGTGGTGGTCCGTATCCCGAGCACGGACACGAGCGCGTTGCAACCGAGCGAGCGCTTTCTGCAACTCGCGCAGCCGGTGCCGTCGTCGCTGGCGCACAATGCCGACGCAGTGCAGCGCGCGTACCGCGAATATCAGGAGAAGGCGCTGGGCAGGACCGGCCTGCGCAAGATGTATATCGGTACGCTAACGCTTGCGTTGTTTCTCGCGACATTTACCGCGATGATGCTGGCGCTGGCGTTGGGCAACCAGTTGGCGCGTCCGCTGTTCCTGCTGGCCCAGGGCACCAAGGAGGTGGCGCGCGGGGATTACACGCCCAAGCGCGAGATCAAGACGAACGACGAACTGGGCTTCCTGACTCAGTCGTTCAACGCAATGACGCGCCAGCTCTCCGATGCACGCGCCGCGGTCGAGCGCAACCAGATCGCGCTTGAGCATTCGAAGGCGTATCTGGAAAGTATCCTTGCGAACCTGACGGCGGGGGTGTTCGTATTCGATCACCAGTTCCGCTTGACCACGGCGAATCGCGGCGCGGAGCGGATTTTCCGGCAACCTTTTGATGCCCTGCTTGGTGTGCCCCTGGAGCAGATCTGCGTGTTGGCCGCGTTCGGCGCGATGATCCGCAAGGCGTTTGCTGAACGCGATGCGGCGCGTTCCCCTGAACAAGGCCTGCCGCCTGACCCGGGGCATTGGCAACAGCAGTTCGCGATCGAGGTACCCGGTGAGAGCGACCCGCTGACGTTGCTCGTGCGCGGCAGCCGCCTCGCGCAGCCCGGCCTGACGCATGCGCCGCAGATGGGTCCCGCGGGCTATGTGGTGGTGTTCGACGATATCTCCGACTTGATCTCGGCGCAGCGCTCGATTGCGTGGGGCGAAGTTGCTCGGCGGCTTGCGCACGAGATCAAGAATCCGCTCACGCCGATCCAGTTGTCGGCCGAACGGCTGCAGATGAAGCTGAGCGACAAGCTCGCGCCGGAAGACGCGGGCTTTTTGAAGCGCGGCGCGACGACGATCGTCAATCAGGTCGCCGCCATGAAGCGCATGGTTGACGATTTCCGCGAATACGCGCGCACACCGCCGGCGGTACTCGTGAACTTACAATTGAACGAGCTAGTCACCGAAGTGTTGACGCTGTATGGGATCGAGGACGGCAAGGGTCCGTTAAAGGTGGAGCTGTCGGCATTGCCGGAGATCAAGGGCGATCCGACGCAACTTCGGCAGGTCGTGCACAACCTGTTGCAGAACGCGCTGGATGCGGTCGCAGATGTTTCGAGCCCGTATATCTTGCTCGAGACCAGGACAGTAGAATACGGCGAATCCGATGCGCAAGGGCAATCGCGTGTCGCGGTCCGGCTTGCAGTATCGGACAATGGTCCGGGCTTTCCTGCGCGTATCCTGACACGCGCGTTTGAGCCCTATGTCACGACCAAGGCCAAGGGGACAGGTCTCGGGCTTGCTACGGTGAAGAAGATCATCGACGAGCATGGTGCGCGTATCGACATCCGCAATCGCACGAAGCCGGCAGAGGGAGGCGTGGCCGGCGCGCAGATATCGATCTTGTTCCTGCAATTGGCCGACGGCGTCGATGCACCGGACCCTTCAAGCGGCGCGCGCACGCCACGGTCCGCGGCAGCGGCGAAGAACACAGCGCATACAAAAGCAATAGCGGCAACAGCGCAGACAAAGGTAGCGTAAATGGCAACCATCCTGGTGGTAGACGACGAAATGGGTATCCGGGAATTGCTCTCGGAGATCCTGAGCGACGAAGGACATGCTGTCGATGTCGCCGAAAACGCACAACAGGCGCGGGAGTATCGGCAGCAATCGACGCCGGATCTCGTGCTGCTCGACATCTGGATGCCGGATACCGACGGCGTGACGCTGCTCAAGGAATGGGCGGCGCAGGGCCAACTGACGATGCCGGTCATCATGATGTCAGGACACGCGACGATCGACACTGCAGTCGAGGCGACGAAGATTGGTGCGCTGAATTTCCTCGAAAAACCGATTGCGCTGCAGAAACTGTTGAGCGCGGTCGAACAAGGGCTGGCCCACGGGGAGGCCGCACCGTCGGCGACGGCGGCCAGCAACCCGCCCATGCCGGCGACGCAAACGGTCGCTGGGGCGGCGGCGTTGCCGGTCGCGGACGCATTGGGTGCCGCGTCCAATGGCGTGGCAGGCGTGCCGACTACGGCCATCTCGTTTGACATTCCGCTACGCGATGCGCGCGACGCGTTCGAGCGCGCGTACTTCGAATATCACCTCGCGCGTGAGAACGGCAGCATGACGCGCGTCGCGGAAAAGACCGGGCTGGAGCGTACCCATCTGTACCGCAAGCTCAAGCAGCTTGGCGTCGAACTGGGCAAGAACAAGGCGGAATGACGGCGCCGCGCGTCGCCCGCTTCGCTGCGTTGCCCGTGCCACGTGTGCCACGCCGACAAAAAACTTGAGACCTGCAGCCGACCTTGATATAATCTTTGCTTCGCGTGGCCCGGTAGCTCAGTTGGTAGAGCAGCGGATTGAAAATCCGCGTGTCGGTGGTTCGATTCCGCCCCAGGCCACCAAGTTTGACAAGGGTTCCGAGCAATCGGGACCCTTTTGCATTTCTGGCGGTGTGCCGGCCTGAACGTGCCAGCTCGCCCACGTATGCCGTAGATCCTGAAACCGTAACCCCGGCACGCCCGCACGAGCACAGGCCTTTTTCCTAGGCGTGATTGTATATGCGACTGACAGGCGCACCTTTGTACACGAACACGTAGTGCTTGTGCTGTCCTTGTTGCTCACTTAGCACAACCAAAGCATCGTCGTTCAGCGGCACGGAAATCACCTTGCCAGCTTTGTGACCTGCCCGGTGATTTTGGGCTGCTCCAGCTTCGGTCGCCCACCCCGTCGCTTCATCTGCGCAAACTGTTCGTCGGTGGGCACGAACGTATCCGCATCAGCGGCAATGCCGCGCGCGATTGCGGCTTCTTCCTGCGCAGTGTTACGAATCAATTTCAGTTGCTTGTTCATAGCGGCTAATCTCCCGGTTATTGGCTTTGCGTAGACTGATTACACGAAACGTGTCGCCGCGCTGCGTGAACACCACAGAGTTTTCCAATCCAACGGCATAGGGCCGGTCCTCAAAATGGCGTATGCTTCCGCTTTGGCAAGCTTGCCATCATCGTTTCAACCTGGACTATGAACCAGCCAGTTCTCGATTCGAAGATCGGCCACCCGCGCAAACTCATTGGTATTATCCGTCACGAGTACCGCATCGATCGATAATGCGTGGGCCGCAATGAGCATATCATTCGCGCCAATCAATTGGCCCTGCCGCTCAAGCGTCGTGCGCAGGCGCCCGTAGAATTTGTCCGCGTCACCATTCAACGCCATCACCGAAAGGCTCGCTAACACGCGATCGACGCGATTCTTCAACTCGGCAGAGCCTCGCTTTTCAACCCCAAAGCGTAGTTCCGCTGCCACGATGATCGAGGTGCAGAGACTGTCGGGCGCCATCCCTTTAATCCGGGTAGCACAGGCGCCCCGTGTGTTCCGAATCGCGTCGGAAATGATATTAGTGTCAAGCAAATACAAAGGCATTACATATTCACCGGCTCGGCTTGAAGATTGTCGATGTCAGGAAATCGCTCGTCCAGCGGCGCCCACTGCGCCAGCAACTCGCTGAACGGCTTAACAGTCACTGGCTCGATGATCAGCCGATCACCCTCGCGATGAACAATTGCCTCGTTACCCGGCAGCTCCAGCTCACGCGGAATACGAACAGCTTGATTCCGACCATTGCGGAATAATCGAACATGTCTATTGACGACGGCCATGATGTACCTATAGATTGATGGCATATGTATAAGCATATGCCGTTATCCGCCGCCTAGCAACCTGGGAGGCTGAGGCCTCATGCAGTTGTACTTGGGGAGCGTGCCAAACCGAGAGGCTAATGTGTGATCCCTCTAGAACGCATAGCACGCCATGCGCTCGGTTACCGATATATATGGACTAGCCGCGGCTCGCGAATCAGCGTTCGCTCGGCGTTGGACAAGCCGAGTAGCGCCCGCGCCGGGTATCGGTAGTACGGTCCGCGCGGCGCGACCCGCTCACGCTCGCCGAACGAGTGTACGCGGGCAATGCGCGCTGCCCGTCCTATAAAGCCAATGGCCGATCCTGTTCGCTCACCTCGATGCGCATCAGTCGCGCGGTGCGCAGCTTCACAAACATCGTGCGTTTATTTTCTCCCTCCGAGCCGAAGCTGGAGCTTGGGCGAAGCGGCAAGCAACAACTTGCACAAACTTTGACGTTCGCAACTGAAGGCACGCAGCTTGTTCGCCGCCATTTTGTGCCCCTTGTCGTAGCAAGGGACGGTAAAGGTCACAGTATGTCGTCAAGGTCACTTGATGCGTGTATCAATTGACGGCACAACGGTTCCAGTAATAGATAAACCGACTGCGCGTGTACTTGCCCAGTATCGGCCTTGTCAAGCAACTCGCACAATGCATCGACCTTCTAACTGGCATTGGCGATAACCTCGGATACCTCGCACGGCCGGGCACTTGAATACGGTCGTAGGGCCGCCCGCAGATTTCCCCTTACGGGTCTTGTATCGCTGCGCGCCACCCGGCCATAAGCAACAACTACGCTGCGCGGCGCACGTCAGCTATCAGGGCTCCTGTTACAATGCCGACGGCGAGCGGGGCTAGCCGGCAAAGGCAATGTGTGCCGAGAATGAACCGAGCTGTGCCAGGATTGTGCCGAGTTATGTAGTATCTCAGGTCGCTTTTCGCTTCTTGGGAGGCCGCGAGGCCTTGTCGGACAAGGGTGTGGTTCTTGCGGTACGTTTTGAAAATCCGCGTGTCGGTGGTTCGATTCCGCTCCAGGCCACCACAGATTGGTTGACAAAAAAACAAGAGCTGAAAGGTTTTTAGGTTTTTCGTTTGTCCAACGCATGATCCATGCAGTGTGCCGGTCGCGCCACAATACGTTCGGCGCTTTAAGCAACAGAAAAGCAGGACCCGGATGGCCATGCAACACAACATGTACGCGGCGTGCGCGCCGGATCTGAAGCCGTTTCGTATCGCGTTTTATATCGACCATTTTGGACATGGCGGTACCGAGACCGCACTGATCGGATGGCTGCACGCATTGGACCGCAGCATGTTTGCGATCGATTTGATCGTCGGATTTTCTACAGACGCATTTGAACAGCATTTTCGGGCCCGCTTGCCGGACGATGTGCGCGTACACTTTCTCGCCGATCGGCGATGGCAATACCATCTGGAGGTGCTGCGGCTGCATGGCCGGCTTAGTCGAGCGGGCCGGCTCGTGCAGCAACTATTGCTGCGTCCATGCTTGCGCTTAATGTTTGCACGCAAGATCGGCGCGCTTGCCGTCCACTATGATTTGATCTGCGACTTCGATTTGTCGTTGCGGCAGCATGCCGGAGCGGGAGGCAAGCCTTGGATTGGTGTTAGCCACTTTAGTCTGGCAGCGCGGCTTAGTGACCGGCCAGCGAAGGTCAGACGCCTTGCGCGCCAGTACGCACGTTACGCATGCTTGGCCACCCTCAACGCTGCCATGGCGGCCGAGGCGCGACAGATGTTCGGCGCACAGTTGCGGGACGTCGTCGAATTGCCGAACGTTGTGGATGCGGCGGTGATTCGTGCGCTCTCGCAGGCTCCTTCCGACGTGCCGGCCTGCTCGTACATCGTCTCGGTTGCGCGGCTCGATGGCAATCAAAAAGATTATGAAACGTTATTGGACGCGTACGCACGGATGCGCGAGCGCGGTCATGATGACGCGATGCTCGTGCTGGTCGGTGAGGGTCCTCACCGACCGGTATTGGAACAGCGAGTCAGCCGCCTTGGGCTGACCAATAGCGTCGTGTTTGCCGGCTTTCGTGCGAATCCGTTTCCGCTCATGCGACATGCGCGCGTGCTGGTCCTAAGTAGCCGCTTCGAAGGGTTTGGGATGGTGTTGCTCGAAGCAATGGCCCTTGGTACGCCGGTTGTGTCAAGCGATTGCCCGAACGGTCCTCGGGAAGTGCTTGCTGACGGCGAAGCGGGACTGCTGGTGCCGGTCGGTGACGCGGCCGCGATGGCAGAGGGGTTGCAGCGCGTACTGACGGATGATGCGTTACGCAGGGATTTGGTATCACGCGGGCATGCACGTGCACAAGAATACGGCCCCCAGGCGGCGAATCGCCGCTTTGTGGAACTGGCCTCGCGCTTGTGCAAGCGCGGTGCTGAATTGACCGACGTGTCTGCGCCCAGCGGATCCGCGTGGTAGAATCCACTGTTTTGCGCCGCCCTCCGGCAGCTCCGGTAAGCCGATGACCGGTACACACTCGCGCGCAATGGCCTGCGCGGCGCCGGCCTATACCGCCTGCATCTCATCGAAGGAGTACCACGGTGACTCGGACAGACGCCCAACGCGGCGCGCTCGTATTGTTTTCCGGTGGGCAGGACTCGGCCACTTGCGTGGCATGGGCGCTTTCGCGCTATGAGCGCGTCGAAACTCTCGGCTTCGACTATGGGCAGCGGCATCGCGTCGAACTGGAATGCCGCGATGGGTTTCGCGATGCGTTGATCCGCGCGTTTCCTCAATGGAAACAGACGCTCGGCGACGACCATCGCGTTGACTTGTCGGTGCTGGGTGCGATCAGCGACACGGCAATGACGCGCGAGATTCAGATCGAGACCCAGGCCAACGGGTTGCCAAACACATTCGTGCCAGGCCGCAACTTGATGTTTATGACGATCGCGGCAGCGGTTGCGTACCGGCGTGGGCTCGGTGTGCTGGTAGGCGGCATGTGCGAAACGGATTTTTCTGGATATCCAGATTGTCGTGATGACACGATGAAAGCGCTGCAAGTGGCGCTCAATCTGGGCATGGATCAGCGTTTCGTACTCGAAACCCCGCTAATGTGGCTGGACAAGGCCGACACATGGCGGCTTGCGGCATCGATCGGCGGTGAAGCGCTGGTCGAGCTGATCCGCGTTGAGACGCATACATGCTATGTCGGCGAGCGGGCTGAATTGCACGATTGGGGCTTCGGTTGCGGCGCGTGTCCGGCATGCAGATTGCGCGCACGCGGCTACCACGCGTTTCGGCATGGCAGACGCGTCGATCCCGCGTCGCTTTGACGTTTCAGGGACAGGCAGTGAGATGACGTACGCGGTCAAGGAAATTTTTTACACGTTGCAGGGAGAGGGCGCCAATGCCGGTCGGCCGGCGGTGTTTTGCCGCTTTGCGGGCTGCAACCTGTGGTCGGGCCGCGAACAGGACCGCGCGGATGCGGTGTGCCGCTTTTGCGACACCGATTTTGTCGGTACCGACGGCGAGAACGGCGGCAAATATCGCGATGCCGATGCGCTGGTGGCGAAGATCGCGTCGCTGTGGCCGCCCGGCGAGGCTGCGGCACAATACCGTTTTGTCGTTTGTACTGGCGGCGAGCCGATGTTGCAGCTCGATGCGGCGTTGATCGACGCGCTGCACCGCGAGCGATTCGTCATCGCGGTTGAGACCAACGGCACCTTGCCGGTGCTACCCGGCATCGATTGGGTCTGCGTGAGCCCGAAGGCCGGCTCGTCCATCGTAGTGACGCGCGGCAATGAACTGAAGGTCGTGATCCCGCAGGACAACCAGCCGTTATCGGAATACGCGCGGCTGGATTTCGAGCATTTTCTCGTGCAACCGATGGACGGTCCGTCGCGCGAACTGAACACGAAGCTGGCCGTGGATTGGTGCAAGCGGCATCCGCAATGGCGCCTGTCGATGCAGACGCATAAGTATTTGAACATTCCCTGAACCAGGCGCTGGACCACCGTGCTGACCATTACGCGCAAACTCGAATTCGACGCAGGCCACCGTATCCCGGATCACCGCAGCCAGTGCAGGAACCTGCACGGCCACCGGTATGTGCTGGAAATCACGCTACAGGGCGAGCTCGTCGACACGGAAGGCGCGCCGGATCGTGGCATGGTGATGGATTTTGCCGACGTAAAACGGCTGGCGATGGAGCGCTTGGTGAACGTGTGGGATCATGCGTTCATCGTCTATGAGCAGGACGTGACGGTCCGTTCGTTCCTCGATACGCTGCCTGGCCACAAGACGGTCGTGCTGGACCGAATCCCGACCGTCGAGAATCTGGCGGCCAAGGCGTTCGAGATCCTGGCCCACGTCTATGATGCGCATTACGGCATCAACCTGCGGCTGGCTAAGGTGCGCTTGTACGAGACGCCCAATTGCTGGGCCGATATCACCCGCGACTGAGCGGGCGTATGATCGTGCCCGCTGCACTGGAGTGGCACGATCAGCGAGCTGACCATTTGCTGAAACCCTGTCTTCGCGCGGCCGAACCGTTCAAGCGGTGCGGCGATGAACCCTATGCGGGCGCACCCCGGCCGAGGTACCTGCTGGCCTGTGCTCGCGGCGTGACAGAGCCATACGCAGGTGCAGCTTGCGCTCGCAAACCAGTTCCAGGACGGGCTCGGCACGGCGCGTGACAATGGGCAGGCGTCCTATTGATGCAAGAAGGCCGCCGAGCCCGGTGATATGACTGCGCAGTACGTTGCCGGTCGTCAGCTTTGCATTAGGCGCTTTTGTCGTGCCACGCTCATGATCATCCCGATCGCGATGCCCAGCGTGATCAGCGCGGTGCCGCCGTAGCTCATGAACGGTAGTGGTACGCCGACCACGGGCAGAATGCCGCTGACCATGCCGATATTGACGAATGCGTATATGAAGAAGGACAGCGACAGCGCCCCGGCCAGCAGCCGGCCGAATAGCGTGGCGCCGTTGGCCGCGATGTACAGACCACGTGCGACGAGCAGCAGGTACAGGAACAGCAGCACGAGCCCACCGGCCAGGCCGAACTCTTCGGAGAACACGGCGAAAATAAAGTCCGTATGTTTTTCTGGGATGAACTCCAGGTGTGCCTGCGTTCCCTTGAGCCAGCCTTTGCCGAAGGTCCCGCCGGAGCCGATCGCGATGACCGCTTGGATCGTGTGAAATCCCTTGCCAAGCGGGTCTGAACTTGGATCGAGCAGCGTGCAGACGCGGTGCTTCTGATAGTCGTGCAGTAGAACCCATTGCACGTCCGGCTGACAAATCCGGTCCTCGGCTGCGATCAACGAGCCGACACCAATCACCAGCGCCAGCAACAGCGGCACGATTAGCTTGAAGCTCAAGCCCGCGAAGTAGATTACGAACAGCCCCGTGGACAGCACCAGCAGTGCAGTGCCTAAGTCGGGCTGTTTGGCGATCAGCCCGACCGGTATTGCCAGGATGATCAGGCCGATCAGGTGGTCGTACCACCGTATCACGCCCTCGCGTCGCTGGTAGTACCACGCGAGCATTAGCGGCATGGCAATTTTCAGGATTTCAGACGGCTGGATCACGACGCCGACATTGATCCAGCGTTTGGCGCCTTTCTTAGTCAAGCCGAACAGCGCTACGGCGATCAGCAGTGCCACGCCGAACGAGTAGGCGGGCACGGCAAAACGCATCAGCGTCTGCGGCGGCACGTTCGCGATCGCCCACATCAGCATGAATGTGAGCAGGATATTGCGGATTTGGTCCTCGACGCGTCCGGGCACGTCCATGCTGGCGCTGACCAGCGTGAACAGGCCCACACATAGCAACAAGAAGACGATCAGCGCAAGTGGCTTGTCGAAGCCGGCGAACATCCGTTTTGCGCGTCCAATTAGCACGCGGGGCTCGATGGGCATGGCGACTCCTAGTGGGCCGGGGCGGCGCCGTGCGCGTGCCCGGATGGATGCAACGTGGTCGGCGCGCGTTGTGGGGCGCCGGTCGGCGTGTCGGCCGACGCACGCGGCCCCTGATCCGATGGGGGCTCGTACGGATCGGGTATCGGTTGTGGGGCGGGGGGCATGTCGCCGCCGATCATCGGCGTGCTGCCCAGGTCGGTCGCCGACGCCGCCATTGCGACGGCGGCGGCTTCGGCACCGGGCTTGACGCGGTCGATCAAATAATAGTCAAGCACTTTGCGGGCAATCGGGCCGGCCGTCCGGGCTCCCCAGCCGCCATTCTCGACGATCAATGCGAGCGCGATCTGCGGGCGCTCGACCGGCGCGAACGCGATGAACAGCGCGTGGTCACGCAGGTGCTCGGCCAGCGCATGCGCACGGTATTTCTGACCCTGCAGCGAAAATACCTGCGCCGTACCGGTCTTGCCGGCCGACGTATAGGGCGCGTTACCAAAGATCTTGTACGCGGTGCCTGCGGGGCTGCCCATCACGCCTTCCATCGCGTGCTTGACGACGTCGATGTCCGCCTGCGTGATGCCTTGGATGCGGCCGCTGGGCTTGGGCACTGTCAGCCGGAATTCGCGCGTGACCGGGTTCTCGACATCCTTGACCAAGTGAGGTTTCATGATCACGCCATTGTTCGCCAGCGTCGCGACAGCGTGCGCGAGTTGCAGGATCGTATACGAATTGTAGCCCTGGCCGATGCCCAGGCTGATCGTCTCGCCGTCGTACCAGCGCTGCTGCTCGGGCTTGCGATAGGCGCGCTTTTTCCAGTCGGTGGACGGCAGCACGCCGCGCGCCTCGCCCTCGACGTCGATGCCGGTCTGCTGGCCAAACCCCCACTGCTTCATAAAATTCGCAATCGTGTTGACGCCTAGGTCGTGCGCGAGCATGTAGTAATACGTGTCGTTGGATACGACGATCGAACGGTACATGTCGACCCAGCCCTGCCCCTGGGGCACGTCGTTGCGGAACGTGTGGCCGCCGAACGTGTACGAGCCCGGATCCTGGAAGCCCCAGTGCGGCGTACGCTTGTGCGCGGCGAGTGCGGCCAGTGCCATAAACGGCTTGTATGTCGAGCCAGGCGGATAGGTGCCGCGCAGCGGCCGGTTCAGCAGCGGCCGCTCGGGTGACGTGTTCAGCTCGTCCCAGGTTGGCTGATCAATGCCCTCGACGAACAGATTCGGGTCGAAGCTGGGCGACGACACAAACGCAAGCACGTCGCCCGTCGATGGCTCGATTGCGACCAGCGCGCCGCGCTTGCCTGCAAATGCCTGTTCCGCGCTTTGCTGCAGGCCGATATCGAGTGACAGCCGCAGATTGTTGCCGGGCTTGGCCTGGGTACGCGACAGCGTGCGCACCGGACGCCCGCCCGCGGTTACCTCGACTTCTTCGAAGCCCGTCACGCCGTGTAACTCGGTCTCGTAGCTCTGCTCGACGCCGATCTTGCCGATATAGTCGGTGCCGTTGTAGTTGTTCGCATCGAGCCGCGGATCGTAGTGCTCCGGATCATTGTCGTTTTTTTCGCTGGTCGCGTCGATGCGCTCCTGGTCGCGTTGCGAAATACGGCCGATGTAGCCGATCACGTGCGCTGCAGTCGTACCGAGCGGGTATTGCCGAAACAGCCGCGCGCGCACTTCCACGCCCGGAAACCGGTAGCGCTGCGCGGTGAAGCGGGCCACTTCGTCGTCGCTCAGCCGCGTGCGGATCGGTAAGCTCTCAAAGTTTTTCGCGTCCTCCTGCAGCTTCTTGAAGCGGCGGCGGTCGCGTGCATCGATATTGACCACGCCCGACAGCCGCTCGATAACCTCATCCAGCGTGCCGTCAAGCTTCGATGGCGTGATCTCTAGCGTGTAGGCCGAGTAGTTTTTTGCGAGCACCACGCCGTTGCGGTCGATGATGATGCCGCGATTCGGCACGATCGGCGCGACCGAGATGCGGTTCTCGTCAGCCTGCAGCGAATATTTGTTGTAGTTCCAGACCTGCAGGTACAGAAAGCGACAGCCGATCAGCGCGAAGCACGCGAACATGAACACGCTCGCGGCGGCCACGCGAAACTTGAAGCGCGCCAGCGCCTGCCGGGGATTGTTAAACTCTGTCATCTGCGCGCGGGCCCGGTCAAATCGGTCGCGTGTCGTCGGGGTCGGCCGCGCGTTTCTGCGGCAACAGCAGCAGCACGCTTGCAATCGGCCATAGCAGCGCGCCGACGAAGCCATCCAGCAAGTAGCCCCAGCCCGGGAATGCGCCGCCGGCAATCAGCCGAATCACGAACGGCACGACCTGCGCGACCACCAGCAGCGGCATCACGACGAAGACCTGCGCGCCCAGCGCTAGCCACAGCACGCGCCGGTGTACCATGATGGCTCCGTACGACAGCAGCGTGTAGGCGAGCGCGTGCTCGCCGAATAGGCCCGCATCGTGCACGTCGATCAACAGTCCAAGCAGGAACGCGATGCCCATGCCGACCTTGCGTGGCTGATGCACGTTCCAAAACAGCAGCACGATCGCGACGAAATCGGGTACGCCGATCCACTTGCCCCATGGCAGCAGATTCAAAAAAAACGCGGCGGCCAGGCTGAATGCAATGAAGTACGGATTGACCGGCAGCAGGATGTGATGGGGTCGGTTCATTGCCGTGCCCCGATTACCGTGGCCGACGCGGCTCGGCCGGGTGTGGCGGCCGGTTTTGCGGTGCTGTTGCCGGCGGCCGCCTTCGCGCCCTTTCTGGCCTTTGCCTTGCCGGCATCCTTGGCTGCGCCGGTGCCCGTGTCGGTGGGACGCGGCGGCGTACGCGCATCGTAGCGCAGTACCAACAGCTGGCGGGCGCCTCGCACCGGCGCGAGCGGCTCGCAGACCACCCGGGCGAACGTGGTGTCCGTTTGGCGGTCAACGTGAATGACCTTGGCCACCGGCAGTCCCGGCGGGTAGACGCCGTCCAGCCCGTTTGTCACCAGTTCGTCGCCGGTCTTCACATCGGCGCTGGTCGGCACGAACCTCAAATCCAGTAGGTCCCCCTTGGGGGTGCCGTAAACCACGCTGCGAATGCCGGTGCGTACCACCTGCACCGGCACCGCCTGGTCCTTGTCGGTTAGCAGCGTGACTTCAGACTGCAGCGGGAAGACGCGCGTGACTTGCCCGATGACGCCATTTTCGTTCACCACCGGTGCGCCGGCTTGCACATCCTGCCGACTGCCGCCGGCGATGATGACCTTCTGCGTGAACGGGTCGCGCGTGTCGTACTGAATCTCAGTGGGCGTGGTCTGTATCGTTGAATGTTGCTGCAACTGCAGCAGCCGGCGCAGATGTTCGTTCTCGGCCAGCAGTTGGACCGCTTGCGACGCACGTATCGACAATTGCAGGTTTTTGTCGCGCAGCGTCTGGTTCTCGCTGCGCAACGAATGGATCGTGATGAACAGGTCGGCGCCGCCGACGATTAGATCGCGCGGCACCAACGCCGCGCGTTGCAAAGGATAAAGCCCCGTGCCGATCACTTCGCGCACGACTTCGAGCGTCTGGAAACGCGCGTCGGTCATCAGCAGCACAAGCGCGAGACCGACAAACGTGAACAGACGCGCGAGCGCCGAAGGACCTTGCTTGAATAGGGGCGGCGGACTGTATTCCATGGTCGACGCCCGAAACCGCGCTTACTTCAGTCTGATCACTCGTACGAGAAGATGCTGCCGAGCTTGTCCATCCGCTCGAGCGCCATGCCGGATCCGCGTACCACGCACGTGAGCGGATCCTCGGCTACCAGCACCGGCAGCCCCGTTTCCTCCGCAAGCAGCCGGTCCAGGTCGCGCAGCAGGGCGCCGCCGCCAGTCAGCATCATGCCGCGCTCGGCGATATCGGCGCCTAGTTCCGGCGGCGTTTGCTCCAGTGCGATCTTGACCGACGAGACGATCTGGTTCAACGGGTCCGTCAGTGCTTCCAGGATCTCATTGCTCGAGATCGTGAAGCTGCGCGGGATCCCCTCGGACAGGTTGCGGCCCTTGACCTCCATTTCCTTCACTTCGGAGCCGGGGAACGCCGAGCCAATTTCCTTTTTGATCGCCTCGGCAGTCTGCTCGCCGATCAACATGCCGTAGTTGCGGCGGATGTAGTTGACGATCGCCTCATCGAATTTGTCGCCGCCAACCCGTACCGAGCCCTTATATACGATGCCGCCGAGCGAAATCACGCCCACTTCGGTCGTGCCGCCGCCGATGTCCACGACCATCGAGCCGGTCGCCTCCGACACGGGCAAGCCGGCGCCAATCGCTGCGGCCATCGGCTCCTCGATCAGGTAGACCTGTGATGCGCCGGCGCCGAGCGCGGCTTCGCGGATCGCCCGGCGCTCGACCTGTGTCGAGCCGCACGGCACGCAGATGATGATCCGCGGTGATGGCGAGAACATCCTTGACTCATGCGCGGTCTTGATGAACTGCTTGATCATCTGCTCGGTGACGCGGAAGTCGGCGATCACGCCATCCTTCATCGGGCGAATCGCCTCGATGTTGCCCGGCACCTTACCGAGCATCTGCTTGGCTTCCCTGCCCACGGCCTGGATCGTTTTTTTTCCGTTGGGCCCGCCTTCCTGGCGGATCGATACAACCGACGGCTCGTCGAGCACGATACCCTTGCCGCGCATGTAGATCAGTGTGTTGGCGGTGCCCAGATCGATCGCCAGATCGTTCGAGAAATAGCTGCGGAGAAAACCGAACATTAAAAATCCTGTCTCGCGGGTGCCGGTCGCGGGAAATGTGCGTATGCGCCGGCGGCGGGTCAAACAACAGCTTCGGCAGAGGTCCGGAAGGCGGCCGCCGCGCAGTCACGAAGCTGCGGGAACAAAAATTTTACCGGCGCAGGCGGTGCGCGCATCCGGGCAACGCGAATGCCGCAGCGACGGGAGTACGTGCGCGCGCAGGACATTGCTAAAAGATGACGGTAAGGCCGGCCGGGTTTAGGGCGAACGCGTAATGATACCTTATAATTTTGGCTCATTCGAAGAAAAGCAAGGGCGTCTTCGCCCGCTTTCCCCTCCATCCTTGGTGACCGCATGGCCTTGACCCTCACTGACGTAAACCGCATCGCACACTTGGCGCGCATCGAGCTTGGGCAACGCGAGGCTGAGCACACGCTCGAGCAACTGAACCAGTTTTTCGGCCTGGTCGAGCAGATGCAGGCCGTGGACACGACTGGCATCGCGCCACTCGCCCATCCGACCGAGCAGATCGAGGACGTCGCGCTGAGGCTGCGCGAGGACGCCGTGACCGAGCACGTACGGCGCGAGGACAACCAGTGCTGCGCGCCGGCGGTGCAAGACGGCCTCTATCTGGTCCCGCAAGTGATCGAATAACGCGACGCAGGAAAACCGCACGATGCATCAGAAAAGCCTTACTGAATTGCGCGCCGCGCTCGATACGAAACAGGTATCGGCGCTCGAGCTTGCGCAGCACTTCCTGCAACGTATCGAGGCCGCGCGCGAGCTGAACGCGTTCATCGACGTGAATCCGCAACTGACGCTGGACGCGGCGCGCGCGGCTGACCAACGGCTCGCGCGCGGCGAACGCGGGCCGCTGCTCGGCCTGCCGGTTGCGCACAAGGACGTGTTCGTGACCCGCGGCTGGAAGTCCAGCGCCGGCTCCCGGATGCTGGCCGACTACGTCAGTGCGTTCGACGCGACGGTTGTCGAGCGGCTGGCGGCGGCGGGCATGGTCACGCTGGGCAAGACCAACATGGACGAGTTCGCGATGGGCTCATCCAACGAGAATTCATTCTTTGGCCCGGTACGCAACCCGTGGGACCGTAACGCGGTGCCGGGCGGCTCCTCGGGCGGCTCGGCCGCGGCGGTGGCCGCTGGACTGGCGCCCGTGGCCACCGGCACCGACACCGGCGGCTCGATTCGCCAGCCGGCGTCGCTAACTGGGATCACCGGCATCAAGCCGACCTACGGCCGCGTCTCCCGCTACGGGATGATTGCGTTCGCGTCGTCGCTCGACCAGGGCGGGCCGATGGCGCGCTCGGCAGCCGATTGCGCGCTCGTGCTAGGCGCGATGAGCGGTTTTGACCCGCGCGATTCAACGAGCCTGCAACGCGACGCGGAAGACTACACGCGCTGGCTCGGCAAGCCGTGGCAGGATACCGGTGCACTCGCCGGCCGTCCGCTCGCCGGGCTGCGCATCGGGTTGCCGCGCGAGTACTTCGGCGCGGGGCTGTCGGGCGACGTGCAGGCGGCGATCGATGTGGCACTGCGGCAATACGAAGAACTTGGCGCGACGCGGGTGGACGTATCGCTGCCTAAGACGGCGCTGTCGATCCCGGTCTACTATGTGATTGCGCCAGCTGAGGCGTCGTCGAACCTGTCGCGCTTTGACGGCGTGCGCTATGGCCATCGCGCGAGCGAGTACCGCGACCTGCTCGACATGTACAAGAAGAGCCGCTCGGAAGGCTTGGGTGCGGAGGTCAAGCGCCGGATCCTGGTCGGCACGTACGTGTTATCGCACGGTTACTACGACGCGTACTACCTGCAAGCGCAGAAGATTCGCCGAATCATTGCGCAGGACTTTCAAAACGCGTTTGCGCAGTGCGACGTCATCATGGGGCCGGTATCGCCGAGCGTCGCATGGAACCTGGGCGAGAAGAGCGACGACCCGATACAGATGTATCTGGCGGACATCTACACGTTGTCTACGAGTCTGGCTGGCCTGCCGGGCATGAGCGTGCCGTGCGGCTTTGGCACGGGTGCGAACGCAACGCGGCCGGTCGGGCTGCAGATCATCGGCAACTATTTCAACGAAGCGCGGATGCTGCAAGTCGCCGATGCGTTCCAGCGCGTCACCGACTGGCACAAGCGAGCGCCGGCGGGAGTCTGACTATGCAGTGGGAAGTGGTGATAGGGCTGGAGACGCATGTGCAGTTGTCGACCCAGTCGAAGATTTTCTCTGGCGCAGCGACGCGCTTCGGCGCAGAACCGAACACGCAGGCGTGCGCGCTCGACTTGGCGCTGCCAGGCACGCTACCGGTGGTCAACCGCGGCGCCGTGGAGCGCGCGATACGCTTCGGGTTGGCGATCGGTGCGGCGATCGCGCCGCGCAGCGTATTTGCGCGCAAGAATTACTTTTATCCGGATTTGCCCAAGGGCTACCAGATCAGTCAGTACGAGTTGCCGGTCGTGCAAGGCGGCTCGATCACGATCCAGGTGGAGGCGAACGAAAAGGCCGGCCGCGACGCGTACGAGAAGACTATCCAGTTGACCCGCGCGCACCTGGAGGAGGACGCCGGCAAGTCGTTGCACGAGGATTTCGCCGGCATGACCGGCATCGACCTGAACCGTGCTGGCACACCGCTGCTAGAGATTGTGACCGAGCCGGACATGCGCAGCGCCGCCGAGGCGGTGGCTTATGCAAAGGCATTGCATTCGCTGGTTGTCTGGCTGGGTATTTGCGACGGGAACATGCAGGAAGGCTCGTTTCGCTGCGACGCAAACGTGTCGGTGCGCCGGCTCGGCGAGCAGGCATTGGGCACCCGCGCCGAGATCAAGAACCTGAACTCGTTCCGCTTTCTGGAGGAGGCGATCCAATACGAGGTGCGCCGCCAGATCGAGCTGATCGAGGACGGCGGCACCGTCGTGCAGGAAACTCGGTTGTACGACCCGGACCGCGGCGAGACGCGCTCGATGCGCAGCAAGGAAGACGCGCATGACTACCGTTACTTCCCCGACCCGGACCTGATGCCGCTTGTGATTGACAGTGAGTGGATTGCCGAGGTCGGCCGCGCACTGCCGGAATTGCCGGACGCGATGAAGCGCCGCTTTACCGAGCAGTACGGTTTGCCTGGCTATGACGCGGGCATGCTCACGACATCACAGGCGCTTGCCGCGTACTACGAGCAAGTGGTGTCCAAGGCGGGCGTGGCAAATGCGAAGATGGCAGCGAACTGGGTGATGGGCGAGCTTGCGTCGCAGTTGAACCGCGATGGGCTGGACATCGCGCAGTCGCCGGTATCGGCCGCGCAATTGGCGCTGGTTCTCGTGCGAATCGCCGACGGCACGATCTCGAACAAGATCGGCAAGGCGATTTTTGGAGCGATCTGGGACGAGAAGGCCACCGACGACACAGCGGCCGACCGCATCATCGACGCCAAGGGGCTCAGGCAGATCTCCGACAGCGGCGCGCTCGAGGCCATCCTGGACGAGGTGCTTGCCGCCAATCCGAAGTCCGTCGATGAATACCGCGCGGGTAAGGACAAGGCGTTCAACGCGCTGGTCGGCCAGGCGATGAAGGCCACGAAGGGGCGGGCAAATCCGCAGCAGGTCAACGAACTGCTGAAGAAAAAGCTGTCCTAATTATGCGCGGCAGGTGCGTGGTCATGCCGCGGGCATCACTGATATCCAGGTCCGCAAGCAGTGGGATGACTATCAGCGCGCCTACGAGGAACGGCTCGCCGTGACGTCGGTTGACCCTGCGCGCTGGTACAGCGTGCCAGCAGACTCGAAGACGCATCGCAACCTGATAGTCGCCGAGCTGTTACGGCGGCTGCTGTCGGGGTTGGAACTGCGCTATTTCCTGACCAAGAAGGCATCGCGCAACGTCATCGACGTCGAGTCATCCGTGCAGGCCGTCGCGCGCCGCCGGCTTCCGCGGTCATTCGTCAACAAGGAAACAACAAACCATGCTGCGAGTCATTACCGCCAACCTGAACGGTATACGTTCCGCCACGAAGAAAGGCTTCTTCGACTGGTTCGGCGAACAGAACGCCGACATCGTCTGCGTGCAAGAAATCAAGTGCTCGCAGGATGACATGACACCCGAATTCCTCGCGCCGCACGGCTTCACCGGCTATTTCCAGCATGCACAGAAGAAGGGTTACAGCGGCGCCGGGATCTATACGAGGCATGAACCAGACGAGTTCATCGCCGGCTTCGGCAGCAAGGCGTTCGACCACGAGGGACGCTATGTCGAGCTGCGCTACGGCGACCTGTCGTTGGTGTCGGTCTATGTGCCGTCGGGCTCGAGCGGCGAGGAGCGGCAGGCGGTCAAGTACCGCTTCATGGACGATTTCTATGCGCATCTGGATGCGCTTCGGCGCGAGCGCGAAGTGATTTTCTGCGGTGACATCAACATCGTGCACAAGGAAATCGACATCAAGAATTGGAAGAGCAACCAGAAGAACTCGGGGTGCCTGCCCGAAGAGCGCGCATGGTTAAGCAAGGTATTCGACGAGCTTGGCTATGTGGACGTCTTTCGCGCGCTGGATCCGCGGCCCGAGCAATACACATGGTGGAGCAATCGCGGCCAGGCTTATGCGAAAAACGTCGGATGGCGGATCGACTACCAGATCGCGACAGCGGGCATCGCCTCGACGGCTAGGCGCACGTCGATCTTCCGCGATATCAAGTTCAGCGACCATGCGCCGCTGACGATCGACTACGACTACACGCTGCGTCGCCACGCAGCGTGATACGGTACGCGTCGCGTCCGCTGCGGCGCCACATGGCTCAACGGTGGCGTCGGTAGCGCGGCAATGCGTCGGGGGTCGTGCCGAGTGCCTTTGCGTACAGAGGCAGCATGTCGGGCAATCGTTTGCGCAGGTCGGTGGCGCGCTGCGGCGTCATCGGATGGGTCGCAATGAAGCTCGTTTGGCTGGCACCCGGCAGGGCGGCGGCCCGTCTCCATACCGCCAGCGCGGCCCTTGGGTCGAAACCGGCGCGCGATGCGATCTCATTGCCGATCACGTCAGCCTCGGTTTCGTCGGCCGCATCGTAGCGTAAGTGTGCGAGCTGCGTGCTGACGCCCAACGGCGCGGACCCGAGATCGGCTGGCCCGAACAACTGCGGGATCGCGCCGGCGCCCAATTGCATGGCTTGTTGCCGACCCAAGCGCTCGCGCGCGTGTTCGCGCAACGCGTGAGCCACCATGTGGCCCATCAGCATCGCCAGTTCGTCGTCGTTCGGGCGCAGACGCGTGAGCAGCGCGCTGTCGATCAGCAGTTTGCCGCCGGGCAGGCAGCGGATCATCACGTGCTGCGAGCGCACCACATAGGCTTCCCAGTGCCACTGTTTCGCGCGCTCGTTCCATTTCAGCGCATACGGGATAAGTCTTTGCAGCATCGCGCGTACCCGTTTGACCTGCGGGTCGCCGTCGGGCAACAATTGTCCTCGCTGCTGGGCACTGTGCACCCATTGCTGGTATTCGCCGCTGGCCTGTTGCTCAAGCATCGACGGCGAAATCAGGTTGCGGAATGCCGCCGAGTTGCCGAAGCGCACCGCTTGAGCTGGATCATATGATCCGGCGTTGCCGGTGCTCGGCTGCGCGCCGGACAGTGGCGCGACGGCACCGCCGATCAGCAGCACCACGCCGGCCAGTGGTCTGGCGAGCGCCAAGACGCCCGCCCGGGGCGGCCGCGGGCACCGAGCGCGCCCAGAGCGCCAACCGACATACGGGCGCCGCATCAGCGCGCTCTCCATGGTGCGATCCGCGGTAGCAGCAGCAGGCCCGGGATCGCCAGCGCAGCGCACAGCAAAAAGAACTCAAACCAGCCGATCTGCGCGACGAGATAGCCGGCGCCAGCATTGGCGAACGTGCGAGGTACCGATGCGAGACTGGTGAACAACGCAAACTGCGTTGCGGTATAGCGCGGGTCAGTCGTGCTGGCGATATACGCGGTGAATGCGGCCGTACCCAGGCCTGTGGCGAACGCCTCAAGGCTGATGACCACGGCTAGCCCAGGCAGCGTATAGCCCATGCGGGCGAGCGCCGCGAAGCCGAGCACCGCGACCATCTGCGCGACGCCGAAAATCCATAAGCCGCGCGCCGTGCCGATGCGCATTAGCCACACGCCGCCGAGGATGCCGCCGGCAATACTTCCCCAGAAGCTGCTGGTCTTAGACACCAGTCCGATCTCAGTCTTCGTAAAGCCGATGTCCAGGTAGAACGACGTCGCCAGCGACGTCGCCATGCTGTCGCCGAGCTTATACAGAAAGACGAACGTCAGCACGATCAGTGCCTGCTTGGCACCGTCGCGCGCGATGAATTCGCGAAACGGCATCACCACGGCTTCCTCTAGCGTGCGTGGCAATGTGCCTTGCACCTGTGGCTCGCGTACCACGAACGCCGTCACCACGCCAGGCAGCATGAATACCGCGGTGACCGCAAAGACCGTTGACCACGCGAAGTGGTCCGCAAGGATCAGCGACAGCGAACCGGGCACGAGGGCGGCCAGCTTGTATGCGTTGACGTGGATCGCCGTGCCGAGGCCCTGCTCGGCGTCTTTCAGTAGCTCGCGTCGGTACGCGTCGAGCACGATGTCCAGGCTTGCGCTGGCGAATGCAAGGGCGGCTGCGAGCACGGCCACCGTACGGATCGAGTTGCTCGGCGACACAAAGCCCATGGTGGCGACCAGCGTCAGCACGCTGAGCTGAGTCAGCAACATCCAGCCGCGCCGGCGCCCAGGGCGCCAGCGGCCCAACCCGGGCACGAAGCGGTCCATTAACGGCGCCCACACGAATTTCCACGTATAGGGAAATTGCAGCAACGCGAACAGGCCGATGGTCTTGATATCGACGCCGCTGCTGCACAGCCACGCCTGCACCAGACTCATCAGCGTAAACAGCGGCAGGCCCGCCGTGAATCCAAGGAGCACGCAGATCAACATGCGTGTGTTGAAGTAGGCTCGCCAGCCCGATTGGGGGGCGTGTGCGGTCAGTGTGCGGGTTTCCTGAGGCGGAGTGGACATGGATCTGCGGTGACCGAACGGGGCGGTCAACTTTTCTTGACGCGATAGACTGCAAGACTACCACGCCAGTTCGTCCCCCATCGGATCGCGCGGCCGCCGTGCAGTATGGCCCGGTCCAGGATCCGGATGCCGACCTCCGGGGCGAGGGCTTCAAAGTCGTGGATCGTCAGCACGCGCACGTTCGGCGTGTTGTGCCACTGGTATGGCAGCGACTTGGAGACTGGCATGCGGCCGTTGAGCACCGCGAGCCGATGCCGCCAGTAGCCGAAATTCGGAAACGACACGATGCACTCCTTGCCGACCCGCACGGTCTCGCGCAGGATCGCCGCGATCTGGTGGAGGGTCTGCAGCGTCTGAGACAAGATCACGAAATCGAAGCTTTGGTCTTCAAACAGCCGCAGGCCGTCCTCCAGATTCTGCTGGATCACGTTCACGCCCTTTTGTGCGCAGCCGAGCACGCCCGCATCGTTAATTTCGATTCCGTAGCCCTGCACGCCCAATTCCTCGGCGAGGATGGCCAGCAGCGAGCCATCCGCGCAGCCGGCATCGAGTACGCTCGCGCGCGGCTCGACCCAGCGCGCGATCATGCGGAAATCGGCGCGGGTGGACAGGGTATCGAAGGCTTGCTGATTCATGCGCCGATCTCCGTGGCGATGCGTTCGTAATAGGCGCGCACCAGGTTGTGATAGCGCGTGTCGTCGAGTAGGAATGCGTCGTGGCCGTGCGGCGCGTCGATTTCGCCATAGGACACGTTGCGCTTGTGGTCGAGCAGCGCCTTGACGATCTCGCGCGAGCGCGCCGGCGCGAAACGCCAGTCTGTCGAAAAGCTGATCACGAGGTAGTTGGCCTGCGTCTGTGCGAGCGCCGCGGTCAGGTCGCCGTCGTACGCCTTGGCGGGATCGAAGTAGTCCAATGCGCGCGTGATGAGCAGATAGGTATTGGCATCGAAATAGTCGGCGAACTTATCGCCCTGGTACCGCAGGTACGACTCGACTTCGAATTCGACGTCGAAATTGAAGTTGTATGCATCCAGCGCCCCGTCCGCGCGACGCAGCGCACGGCCGAACTTCGCGGCCATGTCGTCGTCGGACAGATACGTGATGTGTCCGATCATGCGCGCGACTCTGAGGCCGCGGCGCGGCTTGACGCCGTGCGCATAATAGTCACCGCCATGGAAATCCGGATCCGATAGGATCGCCGAGCGAGCGACCTCGTTGAACGCGATGTTTTGTGCCGAGAGCCTGGGCGTCGAGGCGATGACCACGCAATGCGCGACGCGCTGCGGATACATGATGCTCCAGGCGAGTGCCTGCATGCCGCCGAGCGAGCCGCCCATCACCGCGGCGAAACGCTCGATGCCCAAATGATCGGCGACGCGCGCCTGCGCATTGACCCAGTCCTCTACGGTGATCACCGGAAAGCGCGCGCCATAGGGCAGGCCGGTGGCCGGATCGATGCTCATCGGACCGGTGGAGCCGAAGCACGAGCCGAGATTGTTCACGCCGATCACGAAGAAGCGGTCTGTGTCGAGTGGCTTGCCCGGGCCCACCATGTTGTCCCACCAGCCGAGGTTTTTGGGCTCGTGTTCATACACACCGGCCACATGGTGTGACGCGTTTAGCGCGTGACAGACGAGCACCGCGTTGGAGCGCGCGGCGTTGAGCGTGCCATAGGTTTCAATCGCCAGATCGTAGCCGGCGAGTGACAGGCCGCTTTGCAGGGGCAGCGGTGTGGCGAAGTGGAGCGTTTGTGGAACGACGATGCCGATCGAACTCATACCCTTGCCTGTGTGGTTGTCCGCTTGCGCGGGCGTGCGGGCAGTAAGTCGGCGAAGGGTCAAAGGCGCTGCGTGTATGGGCGCACGCATGAACCGCTGACAACCGCTTTAGCCGGATTTGTACTGAACCGCATGGGTTCGCGCGCCCGCAATCGAGTCAGCAAATCGGCGCGCAGAGGAAAGCTAGTGACTGACAAGTATAAACGAAATCGTTTTACTGACGTAGGTATGGCCGCTATTGCAGCCACAGCCGCAACTATTCATCGGCATGCTCGAGCGTCGTGCAGGGGCGTTTGAGCGGCTGCCACATGGTGCCCTCCGCGGTGCGCTTAGCGGCGCGTGAGTCGTAACGATTTTATCGAGCGTACGCGGCAGTCGATATAGTGCGCACGTCCAGTGCCCGCCAGCGCCGGCGTGCCGCCCGAAGCCCTGGGCACGGGTGGTAAGTGCCCAACCATCCATACGGTGCGTATTCCCAGGCGCTTGTAGCGTTTCAAGTGCGAGCGGGTGTCCTCGACCAGCGTTGCGTCGTGCGGGCGCACCCGCGCGTGGCGTAACGTGCGTCGCAGCATGCCGGCATCGGGTTTGGCGTGCCAGCGGCCGCGGTACCGCATCTGCTCGATGGCGATTACCTGCTCGAACAGCTCGGTGATGCCCAGGGCGTCGAGCACGGCCTGTGCGTAGCGGCGTGGGCCGTTGGTTAGCAGGATCCGGCGCCCGGGCAGCGCACGCAACAGCCGGGCGAGTCCGCGCTCGGCGCGCAGCATCGAATGCAGGTCGTGGAATCGGTGGACCTGCGCGAGAAAATCGTCGGGATCAAGTGGATGGTGCCGCGCGAGTCCCAGCAGTGCCGCACCGTAGCGCTGCGTGTAGTGCACACGCAGCCGGTCCGCTTCGTCCCGGCTGACCTGCAGCGCACGCTCGATGTAGTCAGTCATCGCCTGATTGATCTGCGGAAACACCGCATGCGACGCGTGGTGCAGCGTATTGTCCAGGTCGAACAGCCAGACTGGGCCGCGCGGATGGGCAATGCGCCGCCGGCGGGCGCGCGCGGCCATGATCAGTGTGACCGGATCATCGTGCCGAACGGCTGCTCGGTCAGGATTTCGAGCAGCACCGAGTGCTCGATGCGTCCGTCGATGATGTGCACGGAGCGCACGCCGCTCCTGGCGGCATCCAGGGCCGACGAGATTTTCGGCAGCATGCCACCGGAGATCGTGCCGTCGGCAAACAGCGCATCGATCTCGCGCGCCGACAGGTCCGTGAGCAGTGTGCCGCTCTTGTCCATCACGCCTGGGATGTTGGTCATCATCACCAGCTTTTCCGCGTTTAGCACGACCGCCAGCTTGCCCGCAACTAGGTCCGCGTTAATGTTGTACGCGAGCCCGTCCTCGCCGAAGCCGATCGGCGAGATGACGGGAATGAACGCATCGTCTTGCAGTGCCCGCACAACCGCGGGATTGATTGAGTCGACCTCGCCGACCTGGCCGATGTCGAGAAATTCACCTGGCTTTTCTCGGTCCGGCATCAGCAGCTTGCGTGCGTGGATCAGTCCGCCATCCTTGCCCGTCAAGCCGACTGCGTGGCCACCAAAATGGTTGATCAGCGTGACGATGTCCTGTTGCACCTCGCCGCCGAGCACCCACTCGACGACCTCCATCGTTTCCTCGTCTGTCACGCGCATGCCTTGTATGAACGTGCCCTGCTTGCCGATTTTCTTCAGCGCCTGGTCGATCTGCGGGCCGCCACCATGGACGATGACCGGATTGATGCCCACCAGCTTCAGCAGTACGACGTCGCGTGCAAAGCCTTGCTTCAGGCGCTCCTCCGTCATCGCGTTGCCACCGTACTTGATCACGACCGTCTTGCCGTGGTACTGGCGGATGTAAGGCAGCGCTTCCGCGAGGATTTCGGCCTTCAGCGCGGGTGAGATGGCTGGCAAATTGTTGGTGTCGGACATGGTGCGAGCAGACTGAGCAGGCAAACAACCGCGAATTGTACAGGACTGAAGTGTCGGCACGATGCCGCCCGGCAGGCTTTTTTAACTACACGGTATCGGGCCAAGTGGTGTGCAACTCGGTCATCGGCAGCATCGCGGCCGCAAGCCAATTACGGTGTCTGATAATTGCGGGACCAACAATAGTTCCGTGAGTTCAGCATCTCATCGCGGGTTGCCTGATCGAATCGGTTTCGCTCAAAGAAGGCCTTCATTTCAGTTTCTGCGCTCTCCCATTG
>NZ_JAHKSP010000049.1:0-171022 GCF_021733735.1 Mycetohabitans sp. B2 | reverse complement strand
AAAGCGCTTCTTCATGTTCGTCTTCTTCTCCGAAAACGAACTTTACTAAACTCCGGCCGGCACTGTTTGCCGGGGGCAGGTCAGGGCTGGCCATTTCATTATGTCCGCTTTTGGCTAAGTTCAAATGTCCGCTTTTCGGTTCATCGTAAGCTAACCGGCGGCTGGAAACCCAGTGCCGGAGGCTTTGATGGCAACGACAGAGCGGATAACCATGACGATGCGTGAGCTAGACTAATTTAGGGTTATTCAGGATGTGGTGGACGGCAAACTCAAGCCGTGGCGCGCGGCGCAACGACTCGAGTTAGCGAGCCGACAAATCCGTCGTCTGGTCGAACGACTACGCGAACACGGACCGCAAGGTACAGGTCGTACATTCTAGTACTCGCATCACCAGCCGATTTCGACTACATTGGCCAATAACATAAAACTGTCGGCTAGATCGCGAATTTGCACCGGTGTCATGCCTACTCTAGGCAACCGCGGTAGAACCCGGACCATCTCATCTAAGATGTCGTACGCCAGTGCCACCTCCAACCCGCCTTCGCCAAGCCGCAACGACGCGCCCAGGCACGCTGCTCGGGTAAGCCAAGCCCGCCGCCGGACCCCGCTTACTTCCCCTTCTGGCAGGACCTGCGCGAGCGCACGCGAATAAGAATCGACCATCCGGACTTGCCCGAGGCGCTGACGACCGAACGCGAGGCCCATGCGGCGACTGGCGCCCGCACGCAGGAAACCTGCCGGCATCTGGAGGAAGGGGGCCATCACCTCGCGCAGGTCAAGGCCGAACTGCCAGTTGGTAACGCCAGCCCCAGAATTATAGTAACTTTAAAGCCAACCCGGCAAGACTGGGTAAATGTCATGATGAGGAATCAGGATCGGATTGTGCCGCTGCCAGTCTTGCATATTGACGCCCTAACCGGACTCCATTAAGCAGCCAAAATATGGATAATGGTACCATCGCAAAAGAAATTGCGCTGATAGATAAGCCCAGCATCCCCATGCCGGCATAGGTCCAAGCGCCCAATTGGTCGCCTGAGCGATAAGCTACTGTATCGATAAAACTCTTGATTTTATATCTTATTTTTTCGTCTATGGCTGCAAATAGCGTTTCCTGAACGGGTTTGGTAATTGAAAAATTGACGATTCGAGAAATTACTCTAAATGCAATGAGGATTTCGACTGTCTGCTTCCATGCAAGCATGCTAAAACCTATGGCGCTTGTTACTGGGGCCATCGCAAGAGCAATTGGAACCCCAAGAGAACGAATTACGCGACTAGTTAAGAATAATTGGATTACGATTGTGACAGCGTTGACAGCGAGATCGATTAATGAAAATAGTCTAATGCGTTCTTTATTATCAATATCTAGGCCTTGTATCAGTATAGCTTGATGAAAATACAATGCTGTTGACGTTAGCGACAAGAGAACAACATAGACGCACAGGCTCGCGACGTGGGAAGCTCGTAGAGCTGGAGTAATATGAAATAATTTTGCAAGGCCGTTTAAATTTATATTACCTTTTTGTTGGACTCCGCTCGTCATGCTGCCGGCGTGCGTCCTTTTACCCTGATAAGCTATCCTCCTATGCTTCTTATCTAGTTCCGTTGACGTTGATGTAAGCTGCAACGTACTGCGAGCCGCTAATTCGAGCAAAATTGCTGCAATTGCCAGTGTCCACCCTAGACCAAGCAGACCTGACAGGGCAGTACTCATACCTGAACCTGCCAGCGCACCCAAATTCGCGCCGGCTGACACTATCCCAAAAAGTCGCTCGCCTTGCTCTTTGCTGAACTTGTCGATGGTCATCATCCAATACATGGTCATCGAAAAAACGCTATAGGCAGAAACCCAAACAAAAAACACATCTCCTATCCAAAACGCTTGTTCTGGCGCATTGGATCGCATTAATATCGCAAACATTATAAGGATCGCGATGCAAACTCGATAACTGATCGAAACTGCACGTCGCAAAGAAATTCGGTTTAATAATTTTGAAAATAAAAATGAAATAAGCAACATACACAACAATGTTGCACTGAATAACCACGTCAGTTTTTGCACGCCGCTCACGGCACCCATCGTGTCACGGATAGGCCGGATTAGATAATATGCTAACGATAACCAGAAAAGACCTAGCGCACTCCAAAGCAACGGTCGGCCTTCACCGGGACGCAGCTTGAACTGCATGCCCCATTGCTTACGGCTGGCGTTTATCATGCTCATTAATTTAAAATAATTACGTCGCACTGCTGTCCTTGTCAACTCTGCGCTAACTTAACGCCTTGTAGCTGCGGCACAGCATTCATCATGGCGGCTAGTTCGCCATTTGCATCGCGTAGCAGCCGTTTCTATAAACAATTTGGCGTGCGGCGATATGGGCAGTTTGAACAGCATAGCTGACACTATTCGTGCGTAATCAAAACCTTTATTATTTCTGCGCGATGGCGGCGTCTCGGCGGCCAGTGCCGTCGCTTCGCCCTGCGGCGACAAGCCATGCGCTTTATTGCCGTCAAATCGGCGGACTAACAGGCGATGTTGGCGCTACATCAAATGCGTCAGCAACTGGTCCGGATGCGCGTCATGCAAGTCAATCAATTGAGAGGATTGCTCTATGAATTTGGCGTCGTTTTGCCACAAGGGCGACGCCTATCAATCCAGGCCGCTCAAGCGGCGATCGCAATGCTGGCCGATCAGTTTCCGGCAATGCTAATCGATAGCCTTCGGGAATTTCGAGGCGACACGGACGTATATCGAGCGCTACGGTAAGCCGAGTGCGTTCTACAGCGACAAAGCAAGCGTCTTCCGCAACGTTACGCTGGGTAAAACAGGCAGTCGTGACGCCGTTTGGCCGCGCGATGTACGAGCCTAACATCGATACGTTCTGCGCGAACAGCAGTTCGGCCAAGAGGCGTGTCGAGCGCGCGCATTTGACCTTGAAGGACCGGTTGGCCAGAAAAGCGCTGATCGTGTCGGATGTCGCTACGTTCAAAGGGAGGCGACGTGCAGCATGCTCGAGCACGCGCTGGAACTATATTTTAGGCGTATTCTGCGCCACGTGCTTGAAGCCCAGCATTTCCACGGCCTTTCTGGAAATTCGATAAATCAAGATGTAGGTAGACTCATTTCCCGAATGGGTTGAACACCGGTACGTCAAAGCGTTCAAAGTCGCGAACGTTTCTCGTGGCGACGATAAGCTTGTGCATCAGCGCGCTAGCCGCGATCATGGCGTCTTCATAGACTGTGTTCGACTGACGATGCATCAGCTTCGACCAGAGCCGGAAGGTCGCAGCATCCATGGGCAAGACATTGTAGGTCGCGCTGACTTGATCGGCCCACGCTTCTATCGTCGATGCCTTGTCGGCGTCTTGCTCGCGCGTGATTTCGATGCCTGCTTGGATTTCACCGAGTGTCACGGCGGACAGATAAAGCTCGTGGTCGGGAACGCTTTCGAGCCATGACACGACTGCCCCATGCGGGCGAAGCTTGCGAAGCTCAGAAACAATATTCGTATCTAAAAGAAACACGGTGGTTTTATAGAGCAAGAGCGGTGCGACGCTGCGCCCGTCCACGTTGTGGCAAATCAAGGTCACCACGACTGAAATTGGACAGCAGCAAGGCTTTCAGCGAGGGGCGTGCGGCGGCGTTGAGCCGTTTCCACTCCGTGATAGGCACCAGCACGGCTGTTTCTGCGCCGCGACGGGTCACCAGCTGTGGCCCCTCACTGACACAGGCGTCAAGTAGCTCGCTGAAACGGGCTTTCGCGTCTTGTACAGGCCAAGCATGCATGGCGGATCCATAATGACTAGACATATAACTAGTTTATATGTGTCATCACCGCAATGCAAGGGTTCATCAATTGACGCTGATTCACAACCGCACTTCTTCCCGGTCGATGTTGTACACGCTGATCGTGTCGGGCGCCGCCGCGCTCAAGGGCAGGCGACACGCCTAAAGGTAGTCCATTCTGAACAATTAACTTTGCTCTGCGGTAAGTTCATGCTGCCGACACCATGTAAGCCTGGCGATTGAGCAGAACAACCCGGATCAGAGTGTAAAAAAGCCGCAGCTTCCTGAGAATCATCCGCAGGTTGTGGCCGGCGCCGCACAGCACTGCATGGATGGCATCGCCTAGTGCCCCTTTAAGCCAGTTGCGATCGAGCTTGCCGTCTGCTTTCATATGGCCAATGACCGGCTCGATTGCACTGCGCCGCCGGATCATTGCCCGCAAGCCGCGTGTGATGCCACGACGCAAGCCCGGGTGATAGACTTTCACGCCGTCGATCGCTACGCCTTTGTAGCCGCGGTCCACAATAGCAATCTGCGGTTGCACCTCGCTCAGGATCGCCGCTTGTTCCAACGCTTGGGCCAGCGTGTGCCCATCGTAGGGATTGCCTGGCATCGAACGAGCGCCGACTACCCAACCCTCCTTGTGCGTGGTCGTGATCGACACCTTCACGTCAAATTCGTACGGCTTGCGTGGTTTGCCGTCGGGTAAGCACGCGCCGTTGCCGGCGCGCGCTCCCCTAAGAACCGTGCATGCGAGTTTCCCAGCACACGGCTCAAGCCGTCCTGCAGCCCGTGATCGGACCGGGCGATTCACAACGTTGTCAGCAGCCATTTGCGCGGCGTTGGAAGTAAGGCATCCATGCTGGGTCGAACGGGTTGGCATCGCTGCGAACCTTTGTGTGGCGTGTAATGGTGACTCCGGTCAACCGAAATAGCGTTGGCCGGAAGGCCAGATCCAGTGGCTGCACATGACATGCAAAGATCCAGTCCCTTAGGCCGCGACGTTCGAAGTAACGCCTTTTGATCCAAAGAGCGTTCTTGCGTGGATGTCGGCGTTTGGCCCACCTCCACAGCTTCGTCCACACGAGATGATCGATCCGGGCAAAGGTCGCCGCCGCCACGACATGCCTGTGATACATCGCCCAACCCCGAAGAATCGGGTTCAGTTGCATGATCACCTGCGACTGGGTGGCAGCCTTATTCTTTCCCAGCACTTCGCTAACCTTGTTCAACAGCGCTTGCACGCTTTTGCGTGCAGGCTTGATCAGCAGCTTGTCCCCGTATTTGCGCACGTTTTGCCCGAGCAAGTCGAACCCTCGTGCAATATGCGTGACCAGCGTTTTCTCAGAAGCGAGTTGCAAGCCCCGAGCCGAGAGAAATGCTTCGATGGCAGGCTTGACCTGCTTTTCGAGCAACTCCCGGCTCGCGCCGGTCGCGATGAAGTCGTCCGCATAGCGCACGACGTGTGCCTTGGCTGGTTGACGAGCGGTCTTGCTCGGCCCAAGGACTGAGCGCACCGCCTCTTCCAGCCCGTCCAGTGCCATGTTAGCCAGCACCGGCGACGCGATTGCGCCTTGCGGCGTTCCTGCATCAGTGGGGAACAGCACACCTTTGTCCACGAATCCTGCTTGCAGCCACTTGCGCAGAACAGCCTTATTCATCGGGATATTCGCCAGCAGCCAGTCGTGACTGAAGTTGTCGAAACATCCACGGATGTCGCCCTCCAGCACCCACTGGGCAGAGTTGCGCTTGGCGAGTGCTTTAAAACATTGCTCCACGGCGTCAGCCGTCGAGCGTTTCGGCCGGAAGCCGTAGGAGTTTGGATCAGCTGTCGTTTCTGCGATGGGCAGCAATGCCGTGAGCCACAGTGCCTGCATCGCCCGATCGCGCATGGTCGGAATGCCGAGTGCGCGTTCCTTTCCATTACTCTTCGGGATATACACGCGCCGTAGCGGTAACGCTTGGTAGCCCCTGTGCGTCAGTGACTGTGCCGCTTTCAACTTGGACATCGGCGTCGCCCAGATCCTGCCGTCGACACCTGCCGTTCTCTTGCCTGCGTTCTGCGTCACTCGTTTCACGGCGAGAAGCTTGCCGTGAAACGAGTGGGTCAGCAGATGTTGCAAGGCCTGAACCTTGTTCCATCTACCGTCCCGTGTTGCCTTGGCAATACGCACTTGCAGCCGCGTGACCTTGGCGGTTACGTTGTCCCAGTTAATCTGGTTCCACGCTTGCCCATAGGCTGGAGGCGCACCAGTGCCCGCCACGGCTTTCACCGTCTGCGCTGGCTCCGTCATCTGCCTTCCTCCTTATCGCGGATTCTCAAGTTCTCTTGCCATGGACGACCTTGCGGAAGTGGGCTCGCTTTCACGCCGGGTGATATTGCAACCCGTATCCACTCGGTTACCGAGCGGCCTTCGCTTTTTCCGCGTTCCTCTACCCGCTGTGCCATCAGCCTTCCTTGCGGTTGGCCTGCCTTCGCCGGCGGCACGTCGGGCTTACCGTGTTCCACAAACATCACAACGAGTGGAGTAGGTCCTGCCTGTACACCGGTGGTCTTCCTGTCCGTGTGCTCCGTAGCAAAAGGAGGAGCAGCCGACCACTTACCGTTTTGGTTCAAGCCTGTCAGCATCTTTGGCTTGTCGTGCCTAACGATGCCTGCGGCAGTTCACATCTGTTGACCATGCCACTCAGCCTGGGATCCCATCCGCATTGATGCTCGCAGATGACGTCTCTTCCTCGCGGAAGGCGACGCGGCCAGAAGGCCCGACACGTTGTCCCCGTGGCTTCACACGTCGCTGTTGCCGGCAACGCATGCACAGGTAGGCTACGGCCGACGGAACGGCCGGTCTCGTCACCAACCTTGTGGGCGGGCGAGACAATGATGTTTGCGACTTCACGTCGCACTTTGGCCAAACACTCGACTTGCGGCGCATGCAGCGCATACAACTTGTTTTTGTCCTTCTGCTTCTGCGTGAGAATCCGCTTCGTGCAGCTGATCAGCTCGTCCAACGCTGAGCGACTTTGCTGAGCAACACCATTGAGTTGCCGCTCCAGATCGCGCATCACGCGCCCCACTCGAGAACGCAAACTGCGCAGCGCTTTGTTCATCCGCTTGTACTGCTTCGCATGCGCATAGCGGCCTACCTGACTTGCCAGGCGCGGGGCCTCGCGATTGGTGTTTTGCTGCAGCTTCAGCCTGTGCCGGGCGGCAGCTTTCACCAGATGTTCCCGGCAACGCTCGAGCAGACGCGAGTCGGTGGGATGCGCAATCGCCTTTTCCATCACCGTCGTATCGACGATCACCCGCTTCAGGCTCGAAGTCTTGATGACGTTTGCCCGCTTAGCCGCTTCGATTGTCTCGGCCAACAGTTCTTCAACGCCGGCTTCGCCTAGCCGCTTGCGCCAGCGCGTCAGGCTCGACGCATCGATCGGCGGCTTGGTCTGCAAGTACGTCTCACCCGTAAAAACTTGATTGCGGTAGGAATACCCGTTACCCGATACCCCCCGCTTAGATCCGAACGTGCCCAATTCTGGCATTCGGCTCCCACCTCGGGTGATTGACGGCAAATCGGCGATCTGGCCAGGCATGAAGAATCTGCGGTTGAGGTAACCACGCGTCTGCCAGACGCTCAATACGCTGCCACGTCATCGTGTCCTTCTGACTGCGCCGCCGGAGCGTGCGCCGCCAGATGTTCATCATGCCGTGCCTGAACGCACGCAACGCCCGGATATTGGTCGGAACGGCATGGTATGCAAAGTAGCCCCGAACGATCTGCGCCAGCCAGCGCCCTTGTGAGGCGATCGGCTCATGCATTCGCAGGCGCATTTGCTCCTTGACCTGCTTAAGCTTGGCGCGCAGCCGGTCCTTACGGCTCTTGCGCTTGAGCTGGAAGCTGCCGTTGCGTGACGTCCCACTGATATGAGTGAAACCCAGATAAGCAAACGTCTGCGGCTTGCCCATGCCCTTACGCCTTCGCCGCTCGGCGGCATACCGACCAAATTCCAGCACACGGGTCTTCTCCGGATGCAGCGTGAGGTCGAACTCCTCCATGCGTTGCCGCAGCTCCTTCATCAGCCGCAGCGCATCTGCTTCGTGCTGGCAGCCCACCACCGTATCGTCCGCATATCGCGACACCACCACCGTGCCACGGGCTCGCTGACGCCGCCACCGTTCTATCCACAAATCAAAGACATAGTGCAGATAGATATTGGCAAGTAATGGGCAGATCACCGAACCCTGGGGCGTACCGGCCTGTACCGACATCAACCGGCCATTGTCCAGCACCCCAGCATCGAGCCATTTGCCGATCAGGCGAATGACTCTCGGGTCCGCCACCCGGTGCTTCACGAAACGGATCAACCATTGCCTGTTGACGGTGTCGAAAAAGCTTCGAATGTCGGCATCCAGAATCCAGTTCACCGGTCGCCACTGAATCGCTGCAGCCAATGCATCGAGTGCATCATGCTGGTTACGACCCGGACGAAATCCATACGAGAAGCCGAGGAAGTCTTCCTCGTAAATGGCGTTTAGAACCTCAACCATTACGCTCTGCACAAGCTTGTCTTCCAGCGCGGCGACACCCAAGGGCCTGAGACCAGCGTCTGCCTTGGGTATATAACGTCGCAGCACTGGCAGGGCACGGTAGCTCCCTGTATGAACCCGCCTGTGCAGGTCCCGGAGATTGCTCCCCAGTCCCACTTCATAGCTTTGCCACGTCACACCATCGACTCCCGGTGTCGCCTTACGTTTGAGCGCATACAATGCAGCGCTCAGCCGCTCGACGGTGACGTGGTGCAGCAACGTCGTGAAACGCATCTTCTTATGCTGTCTCGCCAACTGCCGTACGCGATCCAGTCCCTGTGACACGCTTGCCCGGTTCTGTGCCCGGCACGTGTGATTCTGGTTCGCGTTCCCCTCGGTCCCCGCCCTTGGCTCCACCCACTGCGCAGCCGGTTTCCCGACCTTGTTCGCAGGTTTCTTCGCTACTACGGCGGAGTCTGACTTCTCACGTCCGTGCATCATCGGCTTCGGCTCCTCGCCTTCCCGACGCGGGCCTGGCCAATACCGCTACAAAGCCAGGTCAGACGTGAGATCTCCCGCCTCCCGTGCAAGGCGCTTGCGTGTATGCCAGTTCTACGACCACGCCGGATCGGCAGGCACTCGCGATGTCGCGCCCGCTCATATTGCCTTCCACGTACTGGAGCGCGTCGGCATCCGGGATATCAGCCATTTCGTGGCTCCATGGCTGGCCTGCACGCTCCCCTGCCGACGCTTCGCTGACCTCCTCACGGATGCCCGCGCACGGCTCGGGGGCGATGTGGCTCGCTATGCCTTCATCGTAGTGGACTCTCACCACCTACACCTTGCCGGTCTCCCGGCGCACCCAATACGGGTTCTCGAGCCATTGCCAGAGCACATCCTCGTCCGACAGGTCGAAGGCGTGCTGCAAATACAGCAACCCCGCGATCAAACGCGGCGACGTTGCCGGCCGGCCGCGCTGCGACACGAAGCTCGCGCTCATCGCTGTGTTCAATCGGTCCCAGTCAATTAGATCAGCCAGACGAACCAACGGATGCTTCAAGTTGATCTGCTCGCGCAGCGGTTGGCGAAACAAATCTCCCTCTGGCACCGGCGTCTTCGGACCCATCCGAACCTCGTCGAAATTTGCAAGAATCTCGCATTAATATGTCTGCCTCTTGCAAATCCCACAACACCATTCTGGCCTCAGAGCCTTACTGCACCAGCGTCTGCGGTTTATTCAGGGCCGACTTCTATGAGTAGAAAGTTGTCAAGAATTTGTGCAAAGAAACAATCCATAAGCAGATACCTCAAATTTCAGCCAAGCAATATCAACGCTCGTTCGGGTGGGGTCGAGCCGATTATGCGCACGTGAGACATTCACCTCTCACCCACTTCTATCCGCCGGATTTGGCCGGCCTCATCCTGTATGCGCGCTAAGTCGGACATCCTGGTCCGATGGATATGCCCCATCTAATGATCGGTTACGTTCAGCAACCCGTCGGTCCTACGGGCATATCTCAGTTCAGCCCCTCCAATAGACGTTGACCCTACAGCTATGAGCCATGCCTACTCATGCCCCTTTCAACTGAGCGCTTTGTGGAATCACGCCGTCTTTTAGGTAGCGCCATAATGCAATCACTAGCCGCCTGGCAAACGCGACAATCGCAATGCGCCGCGCACGGCGATTGGCTTCGGTGCCCTGCGTGCGCTTGTTGAACCACTGCGCCAGCGCACTGCTAGGCTGATATCGCAACCAGCACCAGGCCATCTCGATGAGTTGGGTTCGCGCTCGCCTATTTCCCTGCTTGCTGATCCCCTGATCAATCCGGCTCTGTCCGCTATCGTAGGGCTGCGGGACCAGGCCTACGCAGGCGCCCAGTTGCCGCCGGTTATCAAACTCGCGCCAGAACAACTCAAGCACCAGGCGCGATGCCCCGATATGGCCTACACCTTTGAGGTGCCTAAGATAAGCGATGCGTTTGCGTACAGGTGCCGGTAGGCGTTCTTGCAGTGTGCGCTCAAGTGCCGCGAGTTGTTCTTCGGCAAGCGCCAGGCGGGCCGTCTCGCGTAACAGTCGTTCATGCAGCTCGCTGGGCAGCGGCGTGCCATCATGACAAACCAGTTTGCCGCTAGCTAGCCGCTTGGCAAACGTCCTATGATCGAAACCGTCCCAGCAACCCATCGTGATCAACAACTTACGCATACGCTCGCGGTGCTGCAGCACCTCTTTGTGCAACTGGCCTCGATCACGAATCAACTGGCGCGACGCTTCATCTTGCAGCGAGGGCACTCGCACTACGCGCATGCGGTCGCGTTCGCCATGCAGCCATGCTCGCAAATTCGTGACCAGCTTGATCGCATCAAGCCGATCCGTCTTGGCGCGACGCCTGTGCCGCTCCACCGGAATACTGGCCGCATCGATCACGTAACACTCCATGCCACGCAAGCGCAGTGCTCTATAGATCCAAAATCCATCCTGTCCAGCCTCATAACTGACCACCACACGCACCTCTTGGGGCAGCGACCATTTCTGCTTGTATCGCTCAATCACCTCCAATAGGGCTTGCACTCGCATGGCCGCTTGCGCTCCCCTTACCGTGTGCACCGCTTGACTCTGTCTGCGTCCGTCGTGCAGCGCAATTTTCCATTGGGCCCCCGCCAGTTCGAGTGACGTCGCCAGTATTATGTTCTCGGTATCGACTCCGGCTAAGTGATCTGTACGCATGATAACCTCCGTTGCGTTCGCCTTGTTTCACTTAATCTTACAACTTAAGCTTTGCCTGTTCTCACGCTACATAGGATCTACTTGGCCATGCTGTCTTCTCCTCTACAACACGGCGACCTATCTTCTTGCCAACACAACCTTATATGCCTCGCTCCATTAAGATTGAGGCATTGACCGGTTGATACGCCTCTTTTTCAGCGCGCTTGCGTCACCTCCTACGATGTCGCGCAGCCTGTCCACCGGCTTATGCTACCCGCCAAAAAGCTCACGCTTACGACATATCGTTGCGCGTCTTTACCTACTTTTCGCTAGCCTGCTGTACAGCTTCGCTACGCGTGGTACCTTTTTTATTTATCGCTGAGCTTACCGATGGACTTTGATTTGAATGCCGCTTTAAACTATCCTGCCAGCTACGTCTGTGCAGGGCAGACTGGTCAACGACCTGCCGCGTCAACGCCGCCACGGCCGCGCTGCGACGACGCATTGACTTGCTCCTCGTCCACTCGACCGACAACGTATGATGACTTGCCGCCCGAGCTGATTGCCCGGATCGGTGACTATGTCCCCATTCAAGACGTGACATCGTTCGCCACAGTCGATCGCCGCACGTATCATGCGATGCAGGCCCGGCGCCTCGTCCACCGCTATTGGCAGCGGGCAAACCAGGCCGTCAGCTTGGCGTCAGTCAACCAGCTGCTGGACGAAATGGGCGGTGCGTTGAGCAATCCAGCGCAGCATATCGAACCCATTGATGCGCTGAGTCAGCGTCTGCGAGCGTTGCCGGAAGCCGAGCGAGTCGAGGCATTCAAGTGCGTGTTTGCAGCTGCAGAGCGTATCCCGCAGGACGGCGTGCGAATACAAAAAGCGCTGTTACGCACCTTTCTTGATTTTCCTCTGAGCCGGCGCGTTGAGTTATTCGACTTCGCTTACGCGATGGCGCAGCGGCGCGCGCCCGGACAAGACAACATCTGGGCGGAACTGGCTGACAGTTTGCAGTGCTTGTCACTGCGCTCATCTTTTGCCGAGCAGCGTTATCAGGCGCTCCTGGCCCGGCTTGCGTCGTTGAGGGTATCCGAACAAGCGGAGCTCATCCCGGCATTGTCCAGTTTGCTCCTTTACTTTAATAAGACAGACCCACGCGTGCCTGAGCGGTATGCGCTCTTACGCGGACACGCGTTACAACTGCCGCCCTCTCATCAAGGTGCATCGGTCGGCATGTTAGCGAGGGTCGTAGAGATTTTGCCGAAAGCGGAGCAGTTCGCACAGTACACGCAGATGCGTGATTGGGCGCTGTCGCTGCCTGACGAGCAGTGGGGGATTGCTTTGCGGTATTTGCCTGAAGGGCTTGAAGCGCTGTCGCGCGAACAACGCGCGCAGGAGCTGACGTTGCTTGAGGGTCATTTAGCGCGCGTGCCTATGTCACAGCGTGTTCCGGCGGCGTTTGGGCTGCTCAAATGCCTCCCTTTTTTAAACGATGTACAAGCAAAGCGAACCTGGCGGCAAAGTCTGAACCTACTGAATGGTGCGAGCGAAACCGCTTTATGGGATTTGCTGAGCCAACTTCGGGCCGATTGGGTGTTATCTGAGTTAAGCAACTTCGGATGGGAAATGGCAGTGGGTGAGATCACTCGCTTTATGGCGGCCACCCAGTTCTCCGAGCCGGCGCAGGCGCGATTCCAGGCCAATGTCAACTGGCTTAGAAGTGAGCCAGATAATATTTAGTGTGACTGAACCCAGTATGCTTCGTTAATCCCAACGCCGAAACAGATACCGTCGTGCCATCGGAGAGGTCGGGTAACGCAGCGGGGTTCGTCATTGACGTCATGCAGCCTGACACACCGCGAGGTGCTTGCCCACAAGGGGGGACGCGGTAATACACTGCAATGTCTTGCCAGAGATGTTCACAGACAGCATGCCGTACTCTTGTTTCAACTGGTGAAGCGTCGTCATCTTGAGGGCTTCAGCGGCGCGTTGCCCCAGTCAGTGAAGCACGAGATCCAGACCAGGATCATGCTGCACACCAGCATCTAGGCCGTCTACCATAAAGCCCAGCAGGATCTACCAGCGGACAGGCAAGCCCACTGGCAGGTGAGGCAGGTGAGTCGGGTGTACGCTCTCAAACAGGCCGGCCGCTTAATCATCGCCACCGCCGAAGACGGTCGGCATGCAGGGCATGCCGACCTTTCACGCCTTGACCAGCGCCCTTGCCTACACCCTCTCGAACACATCCGTACCACTCTGCCCTTCCCCAGAAAACACGCCATCGGCGGCATGTAACGACCTCGTAAAGTTGATCGATAAATCAAGGGGCATTTAATCAAGCGTGGGCTGAGCGGAAATGATATTGGCGACAGGTCGAGTTTCGCCGGGTTGTCCACTGCCGGCAAGTTTTTTTACAACACCATTCTCATCTTGAACACCGAGAAAAGTGGAACCACCGCCATCCAAATTAAACGAGGAAACACCAATCCCTTTATCGGCGTCTTTATATCTTCCCGTTGGATCAGCACCCATCTCCGTGATCTCTTGCCATCCTCCCTCTTCTGGCTGCCTCCCCTTTATTGGCACACCCAAATCCCGTTTGCCGTCTGTTGTTGTCAGCGTATGCATTACCAAGTCACCTGGCTTGTCGGACAATCGGTGCGTTCCGTCGGTTGGGTCAACGGACAATTCGGGGCGCACGCTCACCGCGGCCCGCTCGTTACGTTCATTGGCATGCGTTAGCGCGCCGGCAAATTTGTTTAATGGATTATCCTCCCCTTCTGCGTTGCGATATTGAAGCCGGCCATCGTTGTTTTCCAACCTCGCCCTCTGTCCATTCAATGCGAGCACTGGACCACTCGTGATGCCGACTTTACCGTCCTGCAGCAATTGACCATAGTCATTCTGCCAAGGTGGAGCGACGTCGACATGGTCGGATCGAGTTGCGGTCGGGCCCACCGGCCTGCCATAGTCACTCTTGGTTGCTTTTCCTTCACTACCACCTTGCATAATCTTGAGGCCGGACTTGTGCACAAAATACCCGCCATTGATGATGGCGGACCGCTTCGGCGCTTGCGCTGCAAGCGCCTGGGGCGGCTGCGGCGGTTCCCCTTCCTTCGTCCCGATCACCTTGCCAGACTTCGCCCCACCTTTCACAATAAGCATATTGTAGGTCGCAATACCATCGCCTACGCTATCGCTCTGTTTTTCTGATTGCGTTTTTGGAGGCGGGGTAAGCATATCTCGGATCTTCGCAAGCGGTGTCCCTGGCGGTCGCACGCCGCCAGGGCCGCCTTTGATCGTAACCTGGACGATTCCCGCACCGTGGCTTTGCACCTTGACGCTCTTCTCCCGCACCAAATATCCTCGGGCACGAGCGGCGAAACTGGAAAGTGCTTCGTCGGCGTCGGGATTGTTTTCAAGCTTATTTCGTATCGCATCGAATTCGTCTGTCTTGGATAAAGAGCGGGTCGGCTTAGGAGACACGCGCTCAGACGATGACGGTGCACGGGTCGGCGAAGTCTGCGTATTCGTGTTCTGCGCTTCAAATTCGGTCTGGTTAGACGTGATAGTCAGTCTCAATTTAAAATCTCCTGCCTGATTTCGTGGCAATTTGTCTGAAATCTGCTACTCAAGGTAAAACCGTTTGCGATGAGCAGCAGAAAGCCCGCACGTCATCTCGTTGCTATGTTGTCTCTTCCGAAGGAAAATGACGTGCTTCGGTTACGTTATAGGCGTGCTGTTGTGTCTGTAATAGCGCCAAACGAAGTCCAGACGTCAAAAGCGAAGCGCCTCTTAGCGGGTGAGCATTGGCTGAATAGAGGGACATATGACGGCTGACACCATGTCATGACGCGTCCAGCATCCCGGCGATGCGCGGGCCGTTGGCACCATCCGGCAACGCCGTGCCCTAACGCATGTAGAGCGGAATTGATGCTTGCGGGTCTCGACCTAGCTAGGTGGCACAGGTGGCACTTCCCATTGTGCAGGATCGGTCAAATGGGCGGTGTGTGTTGGTATGACCAGCGTCCCGTTAGGCCCGATGCAGTCCATCAGCGCTTAGATGACGGCCACGACTGCGCCTGCGACCCACCCAAGCGCGCTGAGGGACGAGTGCACGAGGATTGTGCTACCTGACGTCACGCGACCTTCCGCGAGTTGCCGGGCGAGACTCGATCGGATTCGCGGTGCAGAGTTTTTTTAGGATGAAATTATGTTCACCAAGCCTGTCAGCAGGGCTTCTGCATGCACTCTCTGCTCATGCCAAAGTCCAATGAGCAAATGCCAATTGCACATGGCAGTGGCTGTTACGCGAAGCTGCTCGCACAGTGGGCAAAGATCGAGATCCTTGTATTTCTTCACTCAATAATCGCCTGAAGCCGTGCCAAAGCGTCCTCTACCACTTCGACTGGTACGCTTTCAACCTTGCGCGCGCCGCGCGCCTATCACGCACCAGGGGCACGGGCACGGGGTCTGCTACGCAATGGCGCGTCGTCCAACTGCGGACGTCGTTGCCGCGATGGAGGAACCCGCATGTTAGGCTTGTCCGCGCTGGACTTGGCGCGTTTTCAGTTCGCTTTTACGATTGCTTTCCATATTCTTTTTCCCGCTATCACGATTGGCTTGGCGAGCTATCTGGCCGTGCTTGAGGGATGCTGGCTACGCACACGCAACGTCGTCTATCGCGACCTGTATCAATTTTGGATCAAAATTTTTGCCGTCAACTTCGGCATGGGTGTGGTATCGGGCATCGTCATAGCCTATCAGTTCGGCACTAACTGGGCGGGTTTTTCACGCTTTGCCGGCGGCGTGACCGGCCCGCTGCTTACCTACGAGGTACTGACCGCGTTCTTCCTCGAGGCGGGATTCCTTGGTGTCATGTTGTTCGGATGGAACAAGGTCGGACCGGGACTGCATTTCCTGTCAACCATCATGGTCGCCGTCGGGACGCTGATTTCAACGACATGGATTTTGGCCTCGAACAGCTGGATGCATACTCCGCAAGGCTATCAGATCATCGATGGGCGCGTCGTGCCAGTCCATTGGTTGCAGGTCATCTTCAATCCGTCGTTCCCGTACCGCCTCGTGCACATGAGTCTGGCCGCATTTTTGGCCACCGCGTTGTTCGTGGCCGCATCGGCCGCCTGGCACTTGCTGCGCGGGCACGACAATGCGGCGACCCGCAAGATGCTATCGATGGCAATGGGCATGATACTTGTCGTCGCGCCAATCCAGGCTGTGGTGGGCGACGCACACGGGCTCAACACGCTGGAACATCAGCCAGCCAAGCTGGCTGCCATCGAGGGCCACTGGGAGAACCGTGAAAACGAAGCCGTGCCGCTAATCGTCTTTGGCTGGCCCGACATGCAACGCGAGCAAACCCGTTATGCGCTCGAGATTCCGTACTTGGGCAGCCTGATCCTGACGCATAGCTGGAACAAGCAATTCCAGGGCTTGAAGGCGTTTCCCCCAGACGAGCGGCCGAATTCGACCGTGGTGTTCTGGACCTTTCGCGCGATGGTCGTCCTCGGACTATTGATGATTGCGCTGGGCGCATGGAGCCTGTTCTTGCGCCGCCGCGCACGCCTATACCACTGCCGGGCATTCCTGCGCTGCACGTTGGTGATGGGGCCGGCCGGACTGGCCGCCGTGCTCGCAGGCTGGCTGACCACGGAAATCGGCCGGCAGCCTTGGGTCGTGTATGGCCTACTGCGCACCACCGACGCGGTGACGCCGCATTCGGCGCCGGAAATACTGCTGTCGGTGGTGCTGTTCGTTGTGTCATATTTTTTTGTCTTCGGGGCAGGGTTGGCCTATATCCTGCGGTTAATCCGTCAGGGCCCCCAGCCGCGCCCCGATGCCGGGCCACCCACGGGCGGCCCGGGACAGCCACACACCCCGGCGCGCCCCTTGTCCGCCGCGCACGAAGATGAGCATCGATCGGCCACGACGAGCAAGATCGGGAGATAACGACGATGGGTTTTGACATTTCACTGGTCTGGGCCGTGATCATCTTTGCCGGCGTGATGATGTATGTCGTGACTGACGGCTTCGACCTAGGTATCGGCCTGCTCTTTCCCTTCGTCTCGAACCGTACGGAGCGTGACTTGATGATGAACAGCGTCGCGCCGGTCTGGGATGGCAATGAAACCTGGTTGGTACTCGGCGGCGCCGGGCTGCTGGCCGCGTTTCCACGAGCCTATGCGATTTTGCTGAGCGCATTGTATCTGCCGCTGATCTTTATGCTGCTCGGCCTGATCTTTCGCGGCGTGGCGTTCGAATTCCGTTTCAAGGCCAACGATCGCGAGCGCCCCATCTGGGACATCGCATTCATGGCCGGCTCGTTGCTCGCATCGTTCTTCCAGGGCGTAGCGCTGGGCGCGTATATCGACGGCGTGAAGGTCAATGGCGATGCATTCGCTGGCGGCGCCCTCGATTGGGTTAAGCCATTTGCGCTCTTTTGCGGGCTCGGCGTGGTTGTGATCTATGCGTTGCTGGGCGCGACATGGCTGATTATGAAAACCGAACATACGTTGCAACACACGATGATCGGCGTGGCGCGGCAGCTCACATGGCTCGTGCTCGCCGCGATCGCGATCGTCAGCATCTGGACGCCGATCGCCCATCCGCACATCGCACAGCGCTGGTTTACGCTGCCCAACCTGCTTTGGTTCTGCCCTGTCCCGTTGCTGGTGCTACTTTCTGTTTATGCTCTCCAACGCTCGCTGAGCCACGCGCCGCACGCTGGTCCATTCCTGTGCGCGCTGGCGCTCATGTTCCTGGGCTACACCGGGCTGGCAATCAGCATCTGGCCGAATATCGTGCCACCGTCGCTGTCGATCTGGGACGCGGCCGGCCCGTTGCAAAGTCAGGGCTTTACCCTACTCGGCACGCTGTTCATCATCCCGTTCATCCTCGGCTACACAACGTGGTCATACTATGTGTTCCGGGGCAAGGTACGCCCTGGCGAGCACTACCATTAATGCAAAAACCCCCTCGAAACCGCGTGCCGACCTGGGCCACGCGACTAGCTTGGCTGATCGCGCTGTGGACGGCTAGCGTCGCCGCGCTGGCCGTTGTCGCGGGTGTGTTGCGCCTCGCGATGCACGCAGCCGGGTTGTCCGCCTGAGTTGGACAACAGCCGCGCCGCTCGCAGCGCAGATCGCGGCGCCCGCTGAACGCAGCCATGCGCTCGACGCCATCATGAGCACGCTGCTATTTGAACGGCCTGCTTTTCGACATCCTACTCATTGAGTGCCTGCTTCTCGGCATCCTGCCAGCCCGCGCGGGTCGCGGATAGCACCGTCCACTATGCAAAGTTCACGGGCCGTGTTCGATGCCGCGATGCTGCGCTAGCCGCCGCGCTGGTTGGCGTGGTCCATTGGCGCGGCGGCCAGCGACGTGCGCAGGCCGCGTGAAGCGGCCGGCGCGTTAGGCGCGCTCCGCGAGCAAATCGGCCATATCGTCAGCGTGCTCTTCTTCGACCGCCAGGATTTCCTCGAAGATGCGGCGCGTGGTCGGGTCCTTGTCGCCAATGTACTTGACGATCTCTCGGTAGGTATCGATCGCGATGCGCTCCGCAACCAGGTTCTCTCGAATCATCTCGGTCAGCGTCTCGCCTTCCACATACTCGGAGTGCGAGCGGCTGGCCAGCCCGGCCGGCGCAAAATCGGGCGCCCCGCCCAACTGCACGATGCGCTGCGCCAGCTGATCCGCATGCTGCTGCTCCTCGGCCGCATGCTGCGCGAACTCGTCGGCCACCGCTTCCGAGTTGATCCCCTTTGCCATGAAATAGTGCCGCTTGTAGCGCAGCGTGCAGACTAACTCCGTGGCCAGCGCGTCATTGAGCAGCTTTAGAATCGTGTCGCGATCCGCGCTGTAGGTCGACGTCACGGGGCCCTCGTCCATATGCTGGCGAGCGCGCTCGCGGATTGTTTCTAAGTCGAGTCTAAAGGTGTCTGTCATTGCAACCTCCATGAGTGACCGTCATGTCCTCGTCACGTCGATCAGCCGACTGACGACAAACATGACAGCGAAAACGTAAAATAAAATTTCGCGCAGTTTGCGCGCCGCGCGTGGCCAAGCCAGTTAATTTCGATGCACGGACCATCACGGCCGCGACAAGAAGAAAGAACACCCTGCATCGTGCAGCAACGCGGCCTCTTTATCCACGCGCACGACACGCCCGGCATTTGCGTGGGACGGCTAGGTAACCTTCTTTGCGACAAAAATGCCGAACAGCAGGAACACCACGCACAGCACGAGGAAGACGAAGAACAGGAACTTCGCAATCGCTGCCGCGCCCGTGGCAATGCCGCTGAATCCAAGCAATCCCGCGATAATGGCGACAATCGCAAAGAATAACGCCCACCTCAACATGATTGCGACCTCCATAGCAAGTGCCAAAATTCGGCAACGAGTGCAATTATAGCAATAGGCATGCCAGAATTGGCGCCCGCTGCCCCGGCAACGCTCCGTCCGACAACACGTCGCCCCCTAAAACCAAGGGTTTAGCGCTGTTTACCGAAAGGGGGCACGACGTACCGGTATAGGGTGCGCAGACAAGCGAGGCCGCCACTTTCTTTCATACAATGAGTAAGCCTTACCCCAATTTACTAAAACCGCTGGAGTTGGGTGAGTTACCTGCTCAATTCATTTCTGTGTCCACGCACTAACCGCCGCACCGATCGCTGGGGTGGATCCATCAAGAATCGCATTCGCCTGGCTGTCGAAGTCGTGCGCCGGATGCGCGAGACGCTTGACACACGTTTCAGACAGCGGTGTCAACGTCACGGACGGCGGTTGCCAACGCCCCTGAACCAGTGTATCTTGACCCTGCTACGCGGGGGTCCTGCTTGCGCACCGTCGTCAAGCGGGTGAGAAACACCCTTTGAACCTGATCTGGGTAATGCCAGCGCAGGGAAGCGTCCGGGGTCGATCAATGATGTCGCCGCATCCGCCCCGCTCCGCCGCTTCTCCGGTCTCCCGTGTTCCGTTGCCCTTGCCCACAGGAGACATTCAATGGTTGCCAATCCAAAGTTTCTGTCCGAGTCCGCGCGCGTGGACGATGCCGCGATCGCGCCGCTGCCGAATTCCCGCAAGATCTATGTGACCGGCTCCCGGTCTGACCTACGGGTTCCGATGCGCGAAATCAGCCAGGCCGACACGCCGACCGGCTTCGGTGGTGAGAAAAACCCGCCCATCACGGTCTATGACACATCCGGCCCATATACCGACCCCGACGTCAGGATCGATATCCGCGCCGGCCTACCCGCGCTACGCGAGGCCTGGATCGAGGAACGCGGCGACACCGAGCGGCTGGAAGGGCTCTCGAGCCAGTACGGCCAGGCCCGCGCGGCCGACGCGGACACCGCGCACCTCCGCTTCCCAGGCCTGCATCGCGCGCCGCGGCGAGCCAAGGCGGGCGCCAACGTGACCCAGATGCACTACGCGCGCCGCGGCATCATCACGCCGGAAATGGAGTTCATTGCGATCCGCGAAAACCAGCGTCGCCACGAGTATCTGGAAAGTCTGCGCGCCAGCGGACCACAAGGCGCCAAGCTGGCCGAGCTGATCGGTCGGCAGCACCGTGGCAACGCATTCGGCGCGGCGGCATTCAGTGGCACCCAGGCCCGCGAAATCACCCCCGAATTCGTGCGCGACGAAGTCGCACGCGGTCGCGCGATCATTCCGGCCAACATCAATCATCCCGAATCCGAGCCGATGATCATCGGCCGCAACTTCCTGGTGAAGATCAACGCAAACATCGGCAACTCCGCTGTCACGTCATCGATCGGCGAGGAAGTCGACAAGATGACGTGGGCGATCCGCTGGGGCGGCGATACCGTGATGGACTTGTCCACCGGCAAGAACATCCACGAGACGCGCGAGTGGATCATCCGCAACAGCCCGGTGCCGATTGGTACCGTGCCGATCTACCAGGCGCTGGAGAAAGTTCACGGCAAGGCGGAGGAACTGACCTGGGAAATCTTCCGCGACACGCTGATCGAGCAGGCTGAACAAGGCGTTGATTACTTCACGATTCATGCCGGCGTGCTGCTGCGCTATGTACCGATGACTGCGAGCCGCATGACGGGGATTGTCTCGCGCGGCGGCTCGATCATGGCCAAGTGGTGTCTTGCTCATCACCGCGAGAGCTTCCTGTACGAACATTTCGAAGACATTTGCGAGATCATGAAGGCGTACGACGTGAGTTTCTCGCTGGGCGATGGGTTGCGGCCGGGCTCGGTCTACGATGCAAACGACGAGGCGCAACTCGCCGAACTCAAGACGCTGGGCGAGTTGACACAGATTGCGTGGAAGCACGATGTGCAGACAATGATTGAAGGCCCGGGGCACGTGCCGATGCAGTTGATCAAGGAAAACATGGACTTGCAGCTGGAGTGGTGCAACGAGGCGCCGTTCTATACGCTCGGGCCGCTGACTACCGACATCGCACCGGGATACGACCATATTACCTCGGGCATCGGCGCGGCGATGATCGGCTGGTTTGGTACCGCGATGCTGTGCTACGTGACGCCAAAGGAGCACTTGGGGTTGCCGAACAAAGACGACGTCAAAGAAGGCATCATCACGTACAAGCTTGCCGCGCACGCCGCCGACCTTGCGAAGGGGCATCCCGGCGCGCAGATACGTGACAACGCGTTGTCGAAGGCCCGCTTCGAGTTCCGTTGGGAGGATCAGTTCAACCTCGGACTCGACCCGGACAAGGCGCGCGAATTCCACGACGAGACACTACCGAAGGATTCCGCAAAGGTTGCCCACTTCTGCTCGATGTGCGGCCCGCATTTCTGTTCGATGAAGATCACGCAGGACGTGCGTGAGTTTGCCGAGAAGCAAGGTGTCGGCGAAGTGGAGGCGCTGCGCAAGGGCATGGAAGTCAAGGCGATCGAGTTCAAGCAGTCGGGCGCCGAGATCTACCAAAAGCAGTAAAGTAACATTTGCTTACAAAAGCGACGAATCGCCTACAAAGCCGCAACGTCTTAAAACGTATTGATCGCGTACTATCGAATTAGGTCGGCAATCAACACAACGAGGAGTCACGATCATGAATTCGGTCAAGCGTATCGGCGCTGCGGCGCTCGTCGCCGCGCTGCTGACGAGCCTGGCGGCGTGCGACGGGATGACCACGCGCCAGCGCAACACTGCGATCGGCGCGGGCGTGGGCGGCGTCGCTGGCGCGGCAGTCGGCGGCAACGCGCTGTCGACGCTGGGCGGCGCAGCTGTCGGCGGCATCATCGGCAATCAGGTCGGCAAGTAACGCTTCGTCGCGCGACAGGGCCACGGCTCGCGTGAGCCTCGGCAGAACGGCCCAGCCGGCGGCACTTCTACCAACACGCCGCCGGCTGTCCCTTGGTCGCTCATCCGGACGCACGCGGACTCCGTCACGCCCGTCACGCTTACGAGGCGGCGTGCCTGCCCGACGTCGCGCCGGGGTGCGCAGCACCCCTTGCTATCTGCTGCACGCCCACCATCGGATGGCTTGCTCTGCTCATTGCGGCCCCGTGGACCAAGCATTCGATCGCACCATGACCGCGCGGGCTAGCCGCGCTCTTCTCCACGCTATGGGCTGCGCAGATCCATTGCCTCGCCCCAAGCTAAACCACTCAGCCATAAGCAAAGTGCCGCCATAACGATTTGCCGCCGTAACGATTGGAGCGCTATTCCCAGCGCGGCCGCCAGGGCTTAGAGTGATAGGCCTTCTTGTTAATTCTGCCTATGACAGCCCGCAACCTTCTTTATCTCCTTGTGCTTGCCGCGCTGTGGGGCGCCTCGTTTCTGTTCATTCGGATCGGGGTGGCCGAATTCGGCGTCACACCACTGATGGCACTACGCGTCTCGATCGGCGCGGTGTTCCTAGCCACGTTGCTGGTGGCACAAAAGGGTTTAGCCGGCGCGTGGCATAGCGCGCGCCGCCAATGGTGGCCATTGTTCGTCGTTGGCGTATTGAATTCAGCCGTGCCATTTTGCCTGTTTGCCTACGCCGAACTCACGCTGTCGGCCGGATTAACTTCGGTGATTAACGCGACAACGCCATTGTGGGGTGCCCTGGTCGCATTCGTTTGGCTCGGTGACCGGCTCAGCAGCATGCGCACCACCGGGCTCGCGCTCGGCTTTGCAGGCGTGGTATTGCTGGTTTGGGATCAGATTACGGCACCGGTAGGCGCGAGCGGCACGCCGGTACCAGCGACCACCACGGCGCTCGCCGCAGGCGCGGCGCTCGGTGCCACGGCACTCTACGGCGTGGCGGCGAACTACACCAAACAGTACCTGTCCGGCGTGGATCCATTAACTGTGGCGTGCGGCAGCATGGTCGGCGCGTCCATCGCCCTGCTACCGCTGGCCACGTGGTGCTGGCCCACCGCCCAGGTCTCGACGCATGCGTGGCTCGCGGTGCTGGCGCTCGGCGTCGCGTGCACGGGTATCGCGTACAGGCTCTACTTCCATTTACTGGCCACGGCCGGCCCGGCTCGCGCGATGACGGTAACGTTCGTGGTACCGGTGTTCGGTATTCTATGGGGTGCGCTGTTCCTCGCGGAATCCGTGTCGATGCGGATGATCGAGGGATGCGGGGTCGTGCTGATTGGCACCGCGCTCGCCGCCGGCTTCGTCAAGCGGTTACGCGCGCAGGCATCGTAGCGCCTGGCGCAAGCTCGCCAATCCGCGGCAAGACCCTATTGCGGCTGCGCGCGGCACGCTGCTGAACAGGGGCACCGTTTCGAAGGGCACGTTTCGGGGCGCGCCGTTTGAGACTTGCATGCGTTATCCGGCAATCACGCCACTGGCCTCGAGCCTGCGGATTCGCTCGGATACAGCCGGCTAGCTCAGATGAACGCGCCGTCCGACCTCGGCATGCAAAATGGGGGCCTCCTACTGCAGCAGTTCGAGAATCTAGACATCCTACTGATCGAACTAGGCATTCATAATGCTGCGACCCAAAGAAATGCTGACCGCCCATCAGGCAGCCAGCATTACGCGCAAGCGAAGCGAAACCTGCGTCCATGATGCAATACCGGCTAGGGCTGGTACGGGCAGACACTAAACCATGCACAAACTCGTCATTCCTGACCAAGAAATCACCATGACGGCAGTGCTAGCGCAAGGCGCAGGTGGGCAAAACGTCAATAAGGTATCCAGTGCAATCCACCTACGGTTTTCGATTCGGTCTTCATCGCTGCCCGAGGTGGTCAAGATGCGCTTGCTCGCGCTGAACGACAACCGCATTACGCGCGACGGGGTCATCGTGATCAAGGCGCAGTCCTATCGGACACAAGAGTTGAACCGTGCCGAGGCACTCGCACGCCTGCACGAGCTAATCGAACGCGCCAATACCCCCCGCCGGCCCCGCCGGGCAACCCAGCCGACGCTGGCGTCTCGGAGGCGCAGGCTCGACACGAAGACGCGGCGTGGCGAAGTCAAGGCCGGTAGACGGCCGGTGACCGACTAGGCGCGACGGCGCGACAAGCCCGCGACTTTATCGTGATGAGGCTGTTTCGCGCCGGGCACGCGCCTCAGCGTATCGTAACCGTGCCGACAGTCCGGTATCGCGGCGGGTCGGCGTGCCGATGGCCTGTGCCAACACCGCACGCGTGCCGATAATCGTGATTTGAGCCCGCGCGCGGGTCACAGCCGTGTAAATCAACTCTCGCGACAACGCCCGGCTAAACGTAGGCGGCAACACCAGCGCAGCCCGTTCGAATTCCGAACCCTGTGATTTGTGGACCGTGAGCGCGAATGCCGTCTCGTGCGACGGCAGCATCGCGGGCGACACGCTCCGGCGCTGCCCGGCACCCTGTTCGAAGACCACCCGCAGCGTGCCGTCGCCGGCCGGCAGCGCGATGCCGATGTCGCCATTGAACAGGCCGAGTGCATAGTCGTTGCGCGTGACGATGACCGGACGGCCAGCGAACCACCGGGCGGCCGGTGCAAGCGGCAAGCGGGCAACCCGACGCAGTTCAGCGCTGATCCACTCGTTCAACGCATCGACGCCATGCGGGCCAGCGCGAACCGCGCACAGCACACGGAATGCGTTGAGCGCATCGAACAGCGCAGCGGCCTGTGACTCACACCGCTGCAGCATCCCGGCCAGCAGATTTGCATAGCGTGCGAAACCCCGCGCGATATAGTCGCGTGCCGCGTGTCCGATTGCCGGCCCGCCGTCATCGATGAAGTGTGCGGGCGCGCGATCGTCTGCTGCATCGAGCACGCCGAGCGCGTCCGCAGGCGAGCCGTCGCGAATTGCACTGGACAGCTGCCCGATCGGGGAATCGAGGCCGAACCGATAGTTGGTCTGCAACCACACGACGCAATTGGCGAGCGCAGCAGGCTGTGCACCGTCTGCCGCACGTGCCGTGTCGTTCGGCGCTGGCTCGACGATATCTGCCCCAACCGCCGGATTGTCGTCGGCGAACAGATCGCGCTGTGCAGACGCTGAGGGCGGGGCCGGCGCGGCAGGCGGTGCGGATGCGGTAAGCCGCGTCGGAGTAGCAGCCTGCCCCAAGGTAGCAGGCTGCAATTGGGGCAGGCCACCGCGAACATGCGCGGCGAGCGCGTTGCGCAATGTATCGACCGTGCAGCCAAGCGCCTGCGCGATACGCTCGGCGCGCTGCCCGACATAGCATGGATGTGCACTCAGTTCGGCGAACACTGCCCCCGCGTCGACCGCGGCCAATTGGTCCTTGTCACCCAGCAGGATCAACCGGGCACGCGGTGCAACGGCGTCCACCAACCGGCTTGCCAGCGCGACGTCGATCATCGAAGCCTCGTCAACGACGATGACATCGTACGGCAAAGGATTGCGCCGATGATGGCGAAAACCCCTGTCCGATGTGCTGCCCAGCAATCGATGCAGCGTATACGACGCGGTCGGCAGCTTGGCGGCGATATCGTGAGCCAATCGGTCGGCGCGGGACGCCAATGCCTCCAGCATGCGCTGTGCTGCCTTGCCAGTGGGCGCCGCCAGCGCGATGCGCAGATCCGGCTTGGCATCGAGCAAACAGGCTAGCACGCCGACGACCGTGGTCGTCTTACCCGTGCCCGGCCCACCGCTAACAATCGTCAGTTGCCCGGACAAGGCGACAGCCGCCGCGACACGCTGCCAGTCGAGGTCGCTGCCGCTCGCCTCGCCAAAATAGCGGGTCAGTATGTTACGCCACCGCTGCGCGTCATCAAACGACGCATCGTCAAATTCCGCCCGCGCGCGCGCACTCAGTGCATTGGCGAGCCCACGCTCGAATTCGTAATAGCGTGCGAGATACAGTCGGTCATCGAGGTCGATTACCAGCGGCAAACGGGGCGCCGGCTCGTCGTCATCGATGCGCGTGGCAACACCGCTTGCAAGCAGCGACGCGCGGACTGTGTCGGACGGCTGCCCGAGTTGCCGCGCAAGCGCTGCCAGCTCGATGCAGACATGTCCATTTGCAGTCGCCGCGCTGACCATCGCGGCAGCAGCAGCAGCGACGCGTGCATCGCCGGCGGCTGCCCCCAAGCTTTGCGCGAGCGCGCCGATCCGGCGCGAGAACCCCTGGGCCAGCATGATGTCAGTCATCACTGCCTTCTACCGAAGTCGGGCATGGTCCGCGCCCAGTGAAATCAAGCATGGCCACCCCCCGTTGAAAACAGGGCGTCGAACGCATCGACGGCGGCGCGCGTCGGCCTGAATCGTTCGATGCCGGCGCCAGGCCAATCCGGCCGTACGCCTCGCAAGAATAGATACAGGCTTGCACCAAAATGGGTGTCATAGTCGTAATCCGGCAGGCGCGCCCGCAGATATCGGTGCAACGCAATCGTATAGATCAGTGCCTGCAACCGATATGCATGGGCATCCATCGCGGCCGATAGCGCGGCCGTGCGATACGCGTGCGGCGAGTTGCCGAGATAGTTCGATTTCCAGTCGATAATCCAGAATCGGCCGCGGAACTCGATCACGGCATCGATGAACCCCTTCAGATAACCATGCAATACGCCATCGTCGAGGGCCATGCCGGCGATGCCGTGCTCCTCCAGCATTGTCGCAAACCGGCGTATATCGAGCGACGCAACCGGGAAGACAAATTCGAGCTCGGTCAACCGACGCGATGGATCCAACTCGCCGAGCATGAAGTCCGCTTCGAGCGGAGTATGCGCAAGATCCCGCAACAGGCGCGTCATCATCGCACTGAGCTGCTCCGTGCTCAGCTCGCGCGAACTCACCGGCTGCTCGGTCAGAGCCCGCACGATGGCAGTCGGCCAGCTCGAAGGATCGCGCAGATCAGCAAGCTCCATCAGCCGATGCAAACAGTCGCCCGCGGCCGGCCCCCGGGGGAAACGCAGAATGTCGTCGTCACGCAGCCCGGGCGACGCATTAGTTGGCATCGGTTCTAGGTCTGCTTTAATCGCCTGCGTATCGGCCTGAGCGACATCGTCGTCGTGATCAGGTCGCGCGTGCAACACATCGTCGATATCCGGTAACGGCCGTTGTCGCGTCGAGGCGAGCGAGCTGAAACTCGCGATCCGCCAGGCATCGAAGAGACGGCGCGCCGGCACGCGTGCATGCACGTCCACGTGCGATGCATCGGGTGGAGGCAACGGATCACGTCGGGCCACGGTCGGCAGTGGCACGACGACGACGCCCTCGTCGTCGCCCGGCAACGCGCGCCAGCACGCCGCCAACGCGGCAGTCTCAGGTGGTCCATCCAACCATGCGTCGAAATGTGTCGATCCGCCGGCAACGAGCCAGTTCAGCACACTTTGACGCGCCTCCTTCGTCGATGCATGGGCGCCGCTCGTGTAGATCCCCGCCACAAGATAGCACCGATACACTGCACGCGTGAGCGCGACATAGATCAGGCGCGCACGCTCGGCCGCCTGTTCGCGCCTCACGCCTCGATCGATGCGCTGCGCCTCGTCACCATCGCAGCCGAAGTGCAGCACGGCAAGTCCATCCTCACGATGGTACTCGCGCGCCACCGGCAATGCAGCGCACGAGGGCCCGGCACGCAATGCACCGTTGGTCAGGAACGGGCAGAACACCACGGGGTACTCGAGTCCCTTGGACTTGTGGATCGTCACAATTTGGACCAGATCTCGGTCTGATTCGAGCCGTAATTGTGTCTCGTCGCCGACGCCGGGATCCGCACGCTGCGCGCTCAGCCAGCATAGCGTTGGCGCGATACCGGGATGTTCGCTGTCGCGAGCCTGGATCAGTTCGGCCAGGTGATTCACGTCGGTCAGCCGGCGTTCACCGTCGTCTGCATTCGCCAGGCGCTGCGCAATGCGCAGTTCGCGCATCACGATGCGCCACATCGGCGCAAAGCCGCGCTCGTGCCAAAGCAACCGATAGCCCGCAAACCGCTCCACCCACGATGCTGAGTCCAGCTCCGATGGCACCGGCTCGCATCGGCCAGCGGCGGCAGCGGCTGGCTCACCTTGCTCGATGGCCCATAATGCCGCCGCGTCCAAACCGATCCAGTCTGTGGCCAATGCCGCTCGCAAGCGTCGCAGGTCACCCGGCGTGTCGATCGCCAACAAGAGACGCTCGAATTGTTCCGCGTCGATTGAGGCGAACACCGAGGCTTGGGCAAGTTCCACGCTGCCAATGCCCCATCCGCGCAATACCCGTTTCATCAACATACCCTGCCGATGCGCCTGCACGAGCACGGCGATATTCGCCGGAGCGAGCGGCTCGGTGCCGATCGTCGCATCGCCCGCCCGCGCGTCGCGCATGAGCCGTGCGATCTCTGCCGCACACGCCTCAGCGGCTGCGCGCTCGGCATCCCGCTTGCTCAGCGGCGCGTGGTCCGGCAGCCACCATACTCTCAAGGCCGCCCCACTGCCATCGCTTGCGCCGAGCGGATCGTGCCGGTCGACAAATGCCGGTCGCGACCTCATGGCGGCGCGCACCGGGTGGTAGTCGAGCCCGTCGAGCACAAAAGCGCGCGGGTTGGCACCGAACAACCGATTGCACGCAGCGATCAGCGCGGGATCGGACCGTTGATTGACGGCCAACGTGTAGCGGGCGCTGGCATGGGCACGCGCGTCCAAGTATGTATGCAAATCGGCGGCACGAAAACTGTAGATCGCCTGCTTCGGGTCGCCAACGAGGAACAAGGGACCCTTCGGTGCAAAAATTTGGTTAAAGATTGCGAACTGCAGCGGGTCCGTGTCCTGGAACTCATCGATCAGCGCTGCGGGATAGCGTTCACGCAACGCATCGGCGAGCCAAGGGTGCACATGCAGCGCATGATGCAAATTGGCCAGCAGGTCATCAAACGACATGATTCGCGCGGTACGCTTGCGTTCGGCAACGCTCGACGGCCCGACACGCAGCCACTCGCGCACCAACGCAAACCAACGACGCAAATGCATCGCTTGCTCTTCACGGAGCGCGGCAACCAACGCGTCCGCGCAGTCGAAGAACGGGTGCGTCGGCGGCTGGCATTGGACCTTGGTGGCAGCAGTCAGCGACGACGAAGTCAACTTCAACGCGTCCTTCGGAACCGGCGCATAGCGATCGCCGCGCACAAAAAATCGCTCCCACGCCGCCAGCGCGGCTTGCACTTGAGATGGCTTGTGCGTGCGCTGGTGCAACTGGGTGGCACAGTCGGCGAGCCGCTGCGCAATCTGCTCTCGCTCGTCGCGCCATAGGTTTTTGGCGCGACCAAAATGATCGATCGCCGTGTCGACCGTCTCATCACACGCTGGGTCGGTCCATACAAGTTCGGCCAATGGCTTTTTCAGACGTTGCGCGAGCAACGCCTGTAGCACAGTGGGCCCGGCGCCGTGCGCAACGAGCCAGTGCGCGAATCCCGGCGTGCGTGCCGCTTCCGGTTCGACGCGCTCGCGCCAGAACTGCGCGGCGACATCGAAGCGCAGCGTGGTGTCGTCGGCTTCGGTCTCGAGCGCGAACGGCATCGCAGCCGCAAACGGCGCTTCTTGCAACGCACGTTGGCAGAACGCATGAATCGTATGAATCGCGGCCTGATCGAAACCATGCAACGCGCGCCGGATTCGCTTCAGCGCGCGCTGCGTGGCCGTTTCCGGCGCGTCGCCATCGACGAGCCGCCCGATTAACCCAGTCACGAACGGGTCGTCCAGCGCGACGCCATGCGCGAGCGCCTGCTCGAGTTGCATCAGGCGCGCCCGGATTCGCTCGTGCAGCTCCGCAGTAGCCGCTTTCGTAAAGGTCACGACTAGGATCTGGTCCGCTTGCAAGTCCTTTTCGAGCAACAGGCGTAGATAGAGCGCACAGATATTCCAAGTCTTGCCGGTGCCGGCAGAGGCCTCGATCTGCGTCACGCCATCGAGCGCGCACGCGAAGACGTCAAGTTCAAGCACGTCGGAGGTCATCAAGCGTCCTCCGCCGGCTGCAGGTGCGCGAGCAGCGGTTCGAACACCGTCCTAGCAATGGCGACAAAGGTATCGTCCAATGTCATCGGCGTGCCGCGCAACGCGAGCTGGATCGCTGGATCGTCGAGCTCGCCGCCCGTACGTTCGTTCGACCACGCGTTGCGGGCTGCGGACTCGCTTTGCGACACGAGTGACCAGGCGCTTTTCGGAAAGAAACGCAACGGCGCGCGTAACCCGGCACGATACAGCGCGAGCAACTCGCCCAGGTACGCGTGCGGGTCCCGTGGCGTCGTGAGCACGAAGCGCTCGTCGTCGCCGATCCACAGCGTCTGGCGAGAGGCTTGCGGACTTGCGGCACACCAGCACAGATGGCGCAGCCACGCATCGAGGTAATCACGAGCGGTCGGCCTGGCATAGCGATAGAGTACCAATTCGTTACGGGTCACCCCGTCTAGCACGCCGGTCAACACCGTCGGCAACAGCACCGTCCCGCGCCACGCCGGCACCCGGTCCAGTAACGTCGATACGGACTCCAGCCGCTCAGGCCAGCGCGGGGCAACGTGGATCGAAAATTCGACCGGTTCGAGTCCGGTGCCAACCTGCCCCCGGATGTACTCAGCCAGCTTGCTCAACGCCACCACCTCACGCTCGTGTATCGCGCGTCCGGTTGCACCTCCAGGCAATTCGGGAATCGCACGCGCGATTTCATGGGCCCGCTCGGCGTACGCCGATGACTCCACCAGCAACGGCAGCAGGCGCCCGGCGAGCGCATCGCGCCCCGCATAGTCGAACTCATACGGCTCGGTGTCGGGCAATGGAGCCTGCGCGCGATGCAGCACGATGCCCAGTCGTTCGCGCAGCAGCGCGCGTTGCGGGTGGCGCCAAAATCGCGCCAGTTCATCCAACCCGATCGTCTCACGCATATCGGCAGGCAGCGCAACGCCAAAAAACGGCGGCATGGCGTCCGCCTCCATCCGCCGTGTTGGATCGGCAAGCGCCGCAGCCACTTGCGCGCGATCTGCATCGTAGGTCAACAACGGGCCCTGCATCGAAAAATACGACAGCGCGAACGGCTGCAACGGATGTTCCGTAACAAAGCTGCGCCGCGCCAGTGCAATTTCGTCGAGGCTCGCCCCTTCGCCCGCCTTCAACGACGCGAGGTGATCAAGCAGCTCGGCCACCAGCGCCGATGGCGGCAACTCGGCGTTGTCGCGGATATTGCGGCCGGTATAGCTGAGTAGCAAGGTATCGCGTGCTGCCAACATGAGGTCCAGAAACAAGTTGCGCTCGTCATCGCGACGTTGCCGGTCGCCGGGTTGTGCAAACGCGGCCATCAAGTCGAACTCATCCGCGCGCGCGCGCGTCGGCAACACGCCATCGTCGATACCAGCCATGCAGACGACACGGAACGGCACGCCTCGCAGGCTGGACAGCGGCGATACGGTCACCGCGCCAGACGGGACCCCACCGCGCGCCGGATCGTCGAGCACGGACAATAACGCCGTACGCAACACCGCCGCGGGCAACGGTGTATGCGGCGCACCTGCTTCGATTTGTACAAAGAGCGCATCGAGTGCGTCGCGCAACTCGCTCAATGAATCAGCATTTGGACCGCGGGCATCGAAGAACTGCTCGAGCGCGGCGAGCAGCACATTACGCCACTGTGCAACCGTATGCGGTGTCGCGCACGCGAGCGCAAATGCATCGAGCTCGTCGACGAATTGCGCGAGCCGCCCAAGCAGCATGGCGTCGGCGCCGGTGGATGCCGCCACCGGCAACCAGTCGCCGATAGGCAGTGCGTCGTCCGGCATCGCGTAGCCAAGAAACAACCGCGTCAAAGCGTCAGCAAACGTATGGCGAGCGCGAGGCGCGTCAAGATCCCGCTGCTCACGCGGCGCAAACGAACGGCGCGCGCCGGCGTTTGCCAACCACCCTTGCACGGTGTCCAGCGCTACCGGATCGATGTCATAGCGCGCCGCAACCGCATCCACGCGCAGCCATTCGACCAGCGCGGAAGCGTTGACGTCGCGCTCCGCCAGGGCCAACCAGTCCAGCAGCGTGCGCGCGAGCGGATTGGCTTGGGACGGCGGCAAGCCGGTGACGCGATACGGGATGCGGCGCGGGTCGCTCGGCGGCACCGCGCCGAACACCGCGTCTACGATCGGCGCGGCGGCAATTAGGTCGGGTACCGCGATCAGTACGTCGGCCGGCGTCAAACTCGGATCCGCATCGAATTCGGCCAGCAGCCGATCATGGAGCACCTCGAACTGCCGCGCCAGGCTGTGGCAGACGTAAACCTCGATGCCGTTGCGCGCAGGCGGTGGCGACGGCGACACCGGATGCTCGAGCGACAGAATCGCATTTTGCACGACAGCGAGCCAGCTGCACGCCGGGGCCTCGACGAATTCGCTGCTCTCGCCCGCCACCGCACCCTCGGTATGCTCATGCAGCAACGCGAGTTGCGCTTGTGTCTGCCGCCCCCACTCGGCCAGCAGTGGGTGTCCGACCGTCTGGTAGTCGAGTTGTCCCGCCGCATCCAGCGCGTCAGCATGTCGTTGCGTGACGATGTCAAACCAGTACTCGCGGCATGGATTGAGTGCATAGATCCGCACGTCGATCCAGCGCGACAGCTCGCGCAGCAACTGCACATGTAGTGGTGGCATCGTCGGCAACGCGAATACGCTGACCTGCGCCGGCCAGTCCGCGCGCGCGATGTCGTCCAGATCCAATTGCGATGCGATTGACAGAAACCGGTACGCGGGCGGCGACATTCGTTCGAGCGCATCGGCACCCGCATCGTGTCCGCCGGCCAGTTCGCCGAGCACGTCGCGCCACAATTGTGCTTGCCAGGCCTCATCGGCGCGCTGTATCGGCGTCGCGTCGGCAAGCCGTGGCGCGCCGCCCGGCTGGCGGCGCGGCGCGAAAATCGACTCGCCTGCCAGCCACTGGGCAAGCCAATGCGGACGATACGTCAGATAATGATCGAAAACGCAGGCGATGCGACGCGCCAGATCGAACGTCATCGCAGGATCCGCCGCCGACAAGTACGCGTCCAGTCGTGTCGAGGACACCTGGTCGTCGCCATCGCGCACAGTGTCACGCTGCGCGAGCCGCCGGTAAAGCCGCCATGCGAGACGCTCCGGCGCGAACGGCGATTCGCGCGGCACATCGATTACGTCGACGCGCGCGATCTGTGCCCATAACCACTGCGCGAGATAGCAAAATTCGACATTCGCGCACAGGCCAAACCGATCGGCATAGTCTAGTTCGAGCCGTCGGCGCACCGCAGTATTCGGCACGATGATCGGCTGCGGCCGCCACAGGTCACCGCCGATGCGCGCGAGGTCGCCCAACAGCGCCGAGGCAAGCGTCTCATAGCGGTTCGAGTAAAACAGTTCAAGCATGAAGCGGCGGATGAAGATCGCGACGCGTGACGGCCACAGGGGCGCCCCGTCGTTAGTGAAAGACCCAAGCATAACAAAGCGCCTGCCGCACGCGAACCCGGCCGTTCGGCCTATTGTGCGCGACAGGCCCGTGGCGTTACGCTGTCCCGGTACGTTATTGGGCTGTGGGTCGAAGACCCGCTCTTCGCCGGCGCTCGGCAGTACGCGGCTGGTGCCCGACGACATGCCACCCGATGTGATGGTATACACGAGCATAACTTCCGGTGGGTGCAAAAAACATCGGTGAAGTGCGCTAGACTCGCAGCATTGTGTGCCCACCCAAGCGTCGATGCGATATTCGATCGAAATCAAGAAATTTCTATACAGTCAGTATTTCTACGGTGGGCTTCGGATCGCGACCGGCATCTCGCTGCCGGCAGTGGTGTTGCTCGTCGTCTTTCATAATCGGGAGCTTGGCTTCACGATTTCGACCGGTGCACTGGGCGCATGCGTGGTCGACATGCCCGGCCCCCTGAAATACAAGCACAACGAGATGCTCGCGTGCAGCGTGATCGGGTTCTTCTCGGCGCTGGCCACCGGCATCGCGACTGCTCACCCGCTATCGCTGTGGCTGACGGTCGTACCGTTGACTTTCGTGCTGTCCTTGATCGTCGTCTACGGGAACAAGTGGCCGCAGATCAGCTTCGCGACGCTGTTCATGATGGTGGTGACGCTGGAGGAGCGCTTCACGCCGCTCCAGGCACTGGCCAATGCCGGTTGGATCCTGGCCGGCGGAATCTGGTACACGTACTGGTCGACGTTCGTGTCACGCTGGCAGATCCACCGGATCGAGCAACAGGCGATCGCCGAAAGTGTGTTCGCGTGCGCCGACTACTTGCGTGCGCGCGCCCGTTTCTACGATCCGACGCATGATCTGGATGAGTGCAACAGGCAACTGGTCGACAAGCAGGTGTTGGCCGTGGATCGGCAAGAGGCAGCACGCGACATCGTACTGCGCAACCTGCCGAAGCTGCGCAGCGGGCAGCTCGACGCGCACCGCACGATGTTGTTCAATTTGTTCATCAATACGGTCGACCTGCACGAACTGTTTGTCGGTGCGCACGTCGATCACCCGATGATCCGCGCGACCTTCGGTGGCTCGGACTTGATGGTATTTTTTCGCGACCTGATCGAGAAGGCCGCGACCGACCTGGAGGACGTCGGACTGGCCGTGTTACAGGATCGCCCGTCGGCACAGCGGATCAACGCAAAAGCGGAGCTGCGCGCGATCGAGTACGAGATCGAGTTGATGCGCAAGAAGGCCTTGCCAACCACCAATCCGGAGGCGTACTCGGCGATCGTGTCGGCATTCCGGCGCGTCTGGAGCGCACAGCGGCTGATCGAGCGCATGCACCGCAACACGCGCGTGGATATCAGCGCGCAAGACACGGAGATGCGGATCGACCAGGCGCTGTCGCGCTTCCTGTCGAGCCGACGCGTGCCGTGGATGCAAATCTTTTCGAATCTGACCATGTCTTCGCCGAGCTTCCGGCACGCATTGCGCGTCACCGCTGCGGTGGCGATCGGCTTGTGGCTCGGCCGCCTGCTGCCGCTCACGAACGCGTACTGGATTGTGATGACGACCATCATCATCCTGAAGCCTGGCTACTCGCTCACCAAGCAACGCAATACGCAGCGGATCATCGGTACTACGATCGGCTGCGCGGCGAGCATCGCGCTGATCCTGTCCGTGAAGGAGCCGCCACTGCTGTTGGCCGTCATGTTCGCCAGCATGGTGATGAGCTACAGCCTACTGCTGTTCAACTATACGGCCAGCGTCGTATTCACGTCGTCATATGTTCTGTTGATGTTCCACATGCTGGCACCCGGCAGCCTGCGCATCATCGGCGAACGCGCGATTGATACGGTGCTAGGCTGCGCGATTGCAATCGCCGCGAGCCACCTGTTTCCCTACTGGGAATACCGGCTGATGGGCAAACTGGTCAACGGCTTGCTCAGTGCCACCCGGCAATACCTGGAAATCTGCTGGTATGCGGGCAAATCGCGGACCGCGGCCGGCGGCGCAACGGACCAGGTCAAGCCGCCGCCTTCGGATCCGGCCGCGCCGGCGGACAAGAAGGGCAAAGAGGCCAGCGCACTGGTTTCCAGCGCAACCGCGCAACCGACGCCGGCGGCCAGCGCAGCCGCGTCGGCGATCGACAGCGACATCCGTTACCGGCTTGCGCGTAAGAATGTGCATATTGCATTCGCCAACGTCGGGCAGGCGTTGCAGCGCATGTTGCTCGAACCGAAGTCGGCGCAACGCTACGTCGCTGAGTTGAACGACCTGCTGGTGCGCGTGCACGCGTTGACGGCACAGATCACCGCGTCCGCGCCGCTCATGATGACGCTGTCACAGTCGCCGGCCCGCACGGCCGGAATCGTGGGCGCCGCCGGATGGGGCACCCAGCCCGTACCGGTCGTCGATGCGCAAGCACTTGCGCCACTGCGCAAGGCGCTGGGCATCGTCCATGATAATCTGGTACAGGCCGAAGCGGGCGTCGCACCGCCTCCCGAGCAAACAAGCATCGTCAAGCAGTTGAATCGTGAACTGGACCAGATGGTCGTCGACGCGGAACGCACGCGCAGCGAATCGTCCGACGTGGCGCACGAGCTTAAGGGGTTGGCATACCAATGTAAGCAGATGGTGGGCGCATCGTTCATAATCCGCAAGGATGCGAGCATTATCAAGTTGCCGACATAGGAGTCGGCGCTGTTGCAACATAGGAGTCGGCGCCGTTAATGGCTCCAAGGCGTCGGCATGACTGCTGCAATGCCTGGCCGTGCTTGGCACCCGCATCGAGCCCTGATACGCAGGTAGCGTCGGCTACGCGCGCACCGCCGGTGGCGCGCGGCCGACCAGCGATGCGATCGCCAACAGCAGATCGGCCGGATCGACAGGCTTGGCCAAGTGCGTCTGGAAGCCGGCCATCAGTGCGCGCCGGCGATCATCGCCGCGGACCCGGCCGGACAATGCCGCGGCCGGCGTCATCCCGCCTCGTGCCGCCTCACGCTCGCGCAACTGTGCAATAAATGCGAAGCCGTCTTCCTCCGGTATGCCCAGATCGCTGATGACGACATCGGGCGTGCCGTCGTCCAAAACCTGCAACGCATCGCGCACAGACGCCACCGCGCTCACCTGCGCGCCGCGCTCCTCGAGCACGCGGTGCACGAGCTCGCGCGCATCGGCTTCATCTTCGACCACCAGCACATGAACACCATCCAGGCGCGGTAGCGCCGTATCCGGCTGCGCGCTGATCGGTGCCACTGCGCCGCGACGCGTGTCGGCGCCGGTCGTCACCGTGGGCAGCGTCACCGTAAATGTCGCGCCGCGCTGCTCACCGTCGCTGGCCGCGGTGATATGGCCCCCATGCATCTCGACCAGCTCCTTAACGATCGACAACCCCAGCCCCAAGCCGCCAAACTGGCGTGTGGTACTCGCGTCCTCCTGTCGGAAACGCTCAAATACGTGCGGCAGGAACGCCTCGCGGATACCGCAGCCGGTATCACTGACGACCAGTCGCGCCTCGCCGTCGCCGCTGGTCAGCGTGACCGCCACACGTCCACGCCGGGGCGTGAACTTGATCGCATTGGTCAGCAGATTCCAAATGATCTGCTGCAGCCGAGCGGGGTCACCATTGACCACGGCCGGCGCGCCCAGCACCGGCATGACACGAAGCTCCTTCGCGTCGGCTGCTAGCTGCACGGTCGCGATCACGTCGGTGATCACATCGACCAGTTCGACGCGCTGCACGTTGAGCCGCACCTTGCCCGCCATGATGCGTGACATGTCTAGCAAATCGTCGATCATCTGCGATTGCAGCCGTGCATTGCGGTGGATCACCTGCAGGCCCTTCTCGACGCGAGCCGGATCGGACGCGTCACGCAGCAGCAACTGGGCCCATCCGACGATGGCATTCAGCGGCGTGCGCAGTTCGTGCGACAGCGTGGCGACGAACTCGTCCTTGAGCCTGGATGCCCGTTCCGCTTCCGAGCGAGCCTGCCGCTCGTTTGCGAGTAAATGCTCACGCTCCTGCGCAGCCAGCTTCTGATCGTCGATGTCAGTCGACGTGCCAAACCACTTGCTCACCCGGCCGGCACCATCCAGCAGCGGTGCGGCCCGGGTCTTGAACCAGCGCCACGCGCCGTCGGCGGCCCGCAACCGATGTTCGACATCGTAATCGCTGCTGTCGCGCAAAGCGTCGGACCAACGCTGTACGGTACGCTCGAGATCCTCAGGATGAACCAGCGCGTCCGGCCACACGTGACCAAGCAGCGAAGGCGCATCCATACCCGTGTAGGATAGCAACTGCTTGGACGCAAAATCGATCCGTCCGTCGGGCAACGCGGTCCAGACTAGTTGCGGGATCGCCTCCGCCAGCGTCCGGTAGTGCAACTCCCTTGCGCGGACCAACTCCGCCTCGGCAATCTCCCGTTGCGCGCGCTTCTGCGCCAACACACGCTCGATTGCCTGTGGTAGATAGTCAAGATAATCGGAGGTTTTTGGCACCACATCCGCGACGCCCGAGCGCAGCGCCTCGATCACCCGCGTCTCATCGGCAAAGCCGGTGCACAAGATCGCGGGCAGCATCGTGCCCTGCATGCGTAACGAGCGCAGGAAGTCGAGCCCCGTCTCGGCGGTACCGAGCACATAGTCCACGACCAGCACGTCAGGCCACCGCTCCTGGCCCCGGCCGTCTAGCCACGCGCGCGCGGCCTGCGTGCTCGTCAACGTCACCACATCAAATCCGGCGCGGGCAAGCGCACGGCGGGCCAGGCTGAGCAAACCCTCGTCGTCATCGATAATCAGTGCACAGGCAGCCGGCGGGCCATCCGCGCCCAATGCTCCAGGTGACGAATCGATTCGATGAGAAGCAAGCGTCATACAGGGAACGTCGAGTAAGTAGGCGACGGGCGGTCCTGAGCTGAAGCGTCGGCGCCGGGCTCCAACCCGCTGCCTGGGCGCAGACGGCCGGGTCGCGCGGCCCTGGGCCCCGCGTTGACGCGGGCTAGCGCGCTCAAAGTTGCCGCACGCAACGCTTCATGCGCACTGCAGGATTCGGGCAACGACAAGTAGAACGTCGAGCCGATGCCTTCACTGGACTCGGCCCATACATTGCCACCATGTCGCTCGACAACACGACGCACGAGCGCCAGCCCAATACCCTCGCCCTTGACTGCGCCACCGTGCAGGCGCTGGAACGCGGTAAACAATTTGGGCAGTGCCGATGCGGGAATGCCATATCCGTTGTCGCGCACGTAGTAAATGCGTAACGAGTGCACGCCCACTGGGTTCGGACGCGTACCGATCTCGATCTCGCCAGGACGGCTCGGATCAAGATAATTGACCGCATTGGAGACCAAGTTCGCGAAGACTTGCTCGACTGCGGTCGGATCGCCCCATGCCGACGGCAACGGATGTATCTTCACGGTCACGCCCCGGCTCTTGATCGAGTCGCGCATAGCATCCACCACGCGGGACATCACCGCCTGCACATCAACTTGTTGCGGTCGGTACTCGACCCGCCCCGCACGCGAGAGCCGCAGCAACGCGTCAATGATACTGGCCGAGCGCATCACCGCTGTTTGCAGGAAGCGCAACGCCTCGGCAATATCATCATCGACGATCCGCGATAGCCGGCGCCGTTGTGTGTCGGTCAGCGTGCTTCGCGCCAGTATCTCGCGCACCGAATCGCACGCCAAGCTCAGCTCCTGAGAAAACCCCTGCAGGTTGACCAGTGGTGCGCGCAAGTCATGCGACACGCTGTAGATAAACATTTCGTTTTCTTGCGTACGCTCGCGCAAATGCTCGTTCATCGTGCCGAGTTCCTCGGCCTGATGCGCAAGGTCGGATCGATAGCGCGACTCGATGCGCTCCGCTTCAAGCAGGCGTCGGCTCGTCTGGTGCAGCGCGAGGTCTAATTCGGCGATTTCATCGTCGCCCTCGAGCATCGGTGCGAGCGGCGCATTGTTTGCGAGTTGCTTGGTGTTGTCCGCAAGCCTGCGCAGCCGCCGTCGCACGCTCGACGTGAACACATAAACCGCGATGGCGCCGGTGATGATCGACGCGATCACGGCCGACACGAGCAGCACCTGCTGCATGCGGCGCGCCTCAGCGATACGTTCGGTGCGAACGCTGTCTAACCGCATCTCTTCTTGTTGCAACGCGGCGACCTGCGCACGGAAGTAATCGACGATATCGTGGCCTTTGAACTCGCGAAAGCGGGCCACGACCCCCGCTTGCTGACCGTGCCGCAGCAACTCCTGCGAACGCTCACTCCACTGCCGGTACGCCTGTGCGCTTTGCCGAATCTGCACCGCACGCTCGACTTGCAATGGATTGTCGGCAACCAGTTCGATCAACCGGTTGATGCGACGGTCGATCTCACCCCATTGGCTAGGCGGCGTCCATACCTGTCCGTATCCGTCGATCACGGCGCCGCGCATGCGCACGGCATCGACTAGCACTGGGTCAAGCACGGCAGTGGCCTGACTCAATACTTCCTTGCTCCGCACTGCCCACTGCTCCGCTTCCAGGGCCTCGGCCTGGGTACGCATCACGCCGACCAGTAAGCCAAGCTCGACGAGGCTCGGAATCGCGATCAGCAGCAGCCCTTTGGTGATCAATCTCATACAGCGTTCTGGCGTTGGCGAAACAATGCGCACGGCAATGTCCGATCCGACACACGCGCGAAACGCTGCATGACAGGCACGCGGCGGCGCGGCGTGTCGCCGGATCGGCCACGGAGCCATTATCGCGTCGTTCAGCCTAAATGACAAAAGCCCATGCTGTGGCAAATGACCTTCATCAATTCAGATATAAGGGCCACAACATTAAGCATGATTATTTCAATATCGCGCTCAACAATCAGCTTTAAGACTCGAATATTTCTCCTCCAAGCGCATGTACGCCTTCATGTAGCACACCATACGCGGCAGCGACTGCCTCCGGGTCGCCCTTAACGCCCAAATCGATATGCCGCCGTGCATAGATTCCGCCACGCTCAGCATCGCCGACGCTGGGTAAGCTGAAGACACGTACGCCGGCAAAATCGCGTTCGATACGCTCCATCAGCGGCGTAAGCGCCGACTCAGGCAACTCGAACACCAGAAATGAGCGCTCGTCACGCGGTGTGCCGTGATGCAAATGTGCATAATGGGTGTCGAGCACCCATTCCATCATGGGCCATGCCATGACAGGAAACCCTGGCATGAAATAATGATGACGCACCGAAAAGCCGGGAATCTTGTTATAGCTGTTCGGAATGATGCTGGCACCCTGCGGAAACACACCCATATTGAAGCGATGCAGGTTATCCGGCGCGTCCAGGTCCGCCCGGCCGGGCGGCGCGGTTTCGCTAATCCGCTCGGCGATTAGTTGCCGGGCCTGTGGGTGCAGTTCCAGCGGCACGCCGAGCGCGGCCGCCGCACACTGCCGCGTATGATCGTCTGGCGTCGCGCCAATGCCTCCGGTCACGAAGACAATGTCATCTGAGGCGAAGGTGCGCTTGAGGGTGGCAGTGATTCGTCTACGCTCGTCGCCGACGTACTCGGCCCACGCGAGCGCCAGCCCCCGTGCGCGAAGCAACTCGATGGCTTTGGGCAAATGCTTGTCAACACGCCGTCCGGACAGGATTTCGTCGCCAATGATGATGATGCCGAACCCCATGGGTTCCCCTTGATCGTTTCAGACGACACGCAGCTTACGCCGATCCCGGCGGGCGCGCTTGCGGTGCTTGCCGGTCGGCCCCATGGTGTCGCGCGCGCAATTGCCTCAGCGCGCGCAGGCAATAATGGGCGAACCATAGCGCGGAGAACACGAAGATGTACACGTACAGCCAGATCGACACGATCGCGACGAACGGGAACAACACGATCATCAACACGGAGGACGCCCACAGCAGCGTCGGGACCGCGCCGAGCATCCCGCACATCACGCCGATCGCGAGCAGTGGCATGCGGTGCATGCGAAAGATCATGCGCCGCTCATCCAAGCTCGCATGCCATGCCAGCGCATCGTAGGTCATCACGCGATAGGTGAGCCAGCCCCACAGCAGCGGCGGGATCACGGCGAACAGCGGCGGCACGAGCCACAACGGGACCGTGACGACCAGCAGCACCACGCAGATGCACGTGGCTACGATCGAGTGGAGCAAACTGCCGAGCAGCGTGCCGCCGCGCCGGGGCTCCAGATCGGCGAATTGACGCGCACCGAGATGGCGGATCACCGCCGGCATCGATATCGCGGCAATCATTAACAAAACGGTCAACACGATCAATGGCACGGCGATCGCGACCACGACGAGCGGCGCGAGCACCATTTGCACGTGGCCGAAGCCGATCCCCGCGAACAGCGAATTGAGCGACGCGGTCCAGCCCCAGTGTGACAGCCAACCATGCGCCGCACTGACCCATCCTTCCCAGCCGAACCACAGCACCGCCCCCCAGCCCAGCGCGGTCAGCAGAAACGGCAACGCGGTCAACCACAGCATCCGCGGATGAAGCATGCCCAGCAGCGCGCGACCCAACGAACTGAACAACTCGTTCATGGACACACGAGCGCGGCAGCAAGCGAGCCGGCCACGCAGCGGGCTCGCGCAAAACGGCGAGCTGGCGCAAAACGATTGGAATCGAGCATGGGCAACCAGACGGGAAAACTGCGTCTATTGTACGGTTTTTGCCGAGGGCTCGGAACGAATCACGCATTGGGGCCAACGCGCCGGCATGTCGCGCGTCATCGCTGCATCGATTCCCATACCTTGTGCAGCCGCTTGGCAGACACTGGCATCGGCGTACGCAATTCCTGCGCGAACAGCGAGATGCGCAACTCCTCGAGGAGCCAGCGGAACTCCACGAGCCGTGCGTCGGCTGCACCGCCTCGCTGCGACAACGCGCGCTGATACGGCTGCATGAGCGGCGCGAACTCGGCCGTGAGCCGCTGGTCGCGCGCCGGGTCCACCTTGAGCTTATCGATGCGCAACGACATGCCCTTCAAGTAACGCGGGAAATGCGCAAGCTGGGCGTAAGGCGTATCCATTACGAAGCGGCGGGTCATCAGCGCGGCCAGCTGCTGCTGCATATCCGCGTGGGCCGCGCCAAAGCCTTTGGCCTGCACGAGCTTCTTCACGAGCGCTGCGTACTCGGCGAGGATTTGGCCGGTCAGCCGGGCAAGTTCCTGAGCGAGCAACGACAGCCTAGCCCGGCCCTCGTCGCGCCGGGCGGCGAAGCTGGCATCGTCATGCGGCAACGGCGGCTGCAGGCAGGCACGATCCAGCGCGGCTTCGATCAATTGGTCGCGCAGTTCCTCCTGCGTGCCGAGCGCCATGTACTGCATTGACATTTCGCGCAGTCCTGGCAAGTTTTTCTCCAGATAGCGGATCGGCTCGCGCAATTGCAGGGCGAACAGCCGGCGCAGACCGGCGCGATGGATGTGCTCAGCCTGCACAGGCGAATCAAAGACTTCGACGTCGCAGTGCCCACCGCGATCGACCAGGGCCGGATAGCCGAACAGCGTCTGGCCGCCACGCTGGATCTCGAGCAACTCGGGCAGCGTGCCAAAATTCCACGTCGTCAGGTTCTCATACAGCGCGGTACCGGCCGGCCGCGCCGTATCCGGTGCTTCGGCGTGACCCGGCCCGCCAGCGTTCGCCAGTCCGTTTCGCGCCGCGCCGCTCAACGGCTGATCGGCAACGCGCGCCGCACGCGACGCCGGCGCCTCGCCCGGCGTCCGGCTCGGCAAGCCAGCGCTTATCGCGGCCGCCCGTGCATGCCCGGACGGTGGCCGCCCGTTAGTTCCTGCCGCGCCGGCCGCGGCCCAGACGATGCGCTGGAATTGTTGCTGCGCCTGTGCACCAAGCTCGCCACGCAGTTGCGCAAGATTGCGCGCCATTGCGAGTTGCCGCCCGTGCTCATCAATCACCTTGAAATTCATGAACAGGTGCGCCGGCAGCGTCTCGATCTTGAAGTCAGTCGACTTGACCATCGCTTGCTTGTGCTCGCGCAGGTCGGCGATCAGCGCGTCAATCAACGACTGCCCGGCGAAATGCGCGCGCTCGACGAAACCGGCCGCATACTCGGGCAGCGGCACGCAATGTCGGCGCAGCTTTTGCGGCAGTGATTTGAGCAGCAACTGCACCTTGTCCTTCAACATGCCAGGCACCAGCCATTCGGTGCGACGCGCATCGACTTGGTTCAGCGCGTACAGCGGCACGGTCAGCGTGACGCCATCACGCGCCGCGCCCGGCTCGAAATGGTAGCTCAGCGCCATGTCGACGCCGGCCATCGCCAACCGCTTCGGAAACAGATCCGTCGTCACGCCAGCCGCTTCGTGCCGCATCAGGTCTTCGCGCGACAGAAATAGCAGCTTGTCGCCGTCGCTACCCCGCCGCCGCGCCTCGTCGCGATACCAGCGCTCGAACGCCGCGCCAGTATGGATCTGTGCGGGCACCGCCGCATCGTAGTACGCGTAGATCAACTCATCGTCGACCAGCACGTCTTGACGACGCGACTTGTGCTCAAGTTGCTCGATTTGCGCGACCAGCCGCCGATTGTGCGCAAAGAACGGCAGACGGGTGTCGAATTCGCCATCGACCAGCGCGCTACGAATGAACAATTCCCGCGCACGCGCCGGATTCTGCGCGCCAAACGCGATGCGTCGGCGCTGATAGACGGGCAGCCCATACAACGTGCCACGCTCAAACGCCACCACCTGCGCGGCCTTCTTCTCCCAATGCGGCTCGGCGACCGAGCGCTTGATCAGGTGGCCGCCGACACGCTCGATCCATTCCGGCTCGATGCGGGCGACGGTGCGCGCGTAAAGCCGGGTGGTCTCGACCAACTCCGCAGCCATCACCCAACGGCCGGCCTTTTTCGCGAGCGTCGATCCCGGCCATATGAAGAAACGAATGCCCCGTGCGCCCAGGTAATGCGGATCGTCATCGGCCTTCAGACCAATGTTTCCGAGCAACCCCGCCAACAGCGCCTGATGGATCTGCTCGAACGTCGCCTCGGACTCGTTCAGCCGCCAGCCGTGCTCGCGCACCACGGTCAACAACTGCGAATGCACGTCACGCCACTCGCGCAGCCGCAGATGCGAGAGGAACTGCGCGCGGCACGCTTCGGCCAGTTGCCGGTTCGATTTTTTGTGCGCAACGGCTTGCTCGAACCACGCCCAAATCTTCAGCCACGTGATGAACTCCGAGCGCTCGTCGGCAAAGCGGCGATGCGCCTGGTCGGCCTGCTCCTGCGCGTCCAGCGGACGCTCGCGCGGATCCTGCACGGATAGCGCGCTGGCAATGATCAGCATTTCGCGCAACGCGTGTTGCTCGCGCGCCGCGACAATCATCCGGGCCACGCGCGGATCCAGCGGCAGGCGCGCCAGCTCGCGACCGACCGGCGTCAACGCATTGTCGTCGTCAACCGCACCCAGCTCGGCGAGCAATTGATAGCCATCGGCAATGGCCCGGCCCGGCGGTGGCTCGACGAACGGAAACGCGTCGATTTCGCCCAAGTGCAACGACTTCATCCGCAGGATCACCGACGCCAGCGACGCGCGCAGGATCTCCGGATCCGTGAAGCGCGGGCGCGCCTGGAAGTCACGCTCGTCATAGAGCCGAATGCAGACGCCGTCGGCCACCCGGCCGCACCGGCCAGCCCGCTGATTGGCGGCGGCTTGCGACGCCGGCTCAATCTGCAATTGTTCGACCTTGTTCCGGTACGAATAGCGCTTGACCCGGGCCAGGCCGGTGTCGACGACATAGCGGATACCGGGCACCGTCAGCGATGTCTCCGCAACGTTGGTGGCGAGCACGATGCGGCGTGCATTACCGGGCCGGAACACCCGCTCCTGCTCGGCGGCCGACAGCCGGGCAAACAGCGGCAGGATCTCAGTATGCGGCGGATGGTGCTTGCGCAGCGCCTCGGCGGCGTCGCGAATCTCCCGCTCGCCCGGCAGGAAAACCAGGACGTCGCCCGGGCCTTCACGACACAGTTCATCCACCGCGTCGACGATCGCGTCATGCAAGTCGCGCTCGGCCTGACGCGCGGCGGTGACACTGCCCACGGCGCCCGGCGGAGAGCCCAGCGAGCCAATTGGACCGGCCCCGGGCGCTGCGCCGCGCCGTGCGAGCGTAGCGCGGCCGTCGTCGCCAACGACCGGCCGATAGCGGATCTCGACCGGATACAACCGTCCGCTGACTTCAATGACGGGCGCGGGCTGCTCGTCGCTGCCGAAGTGGCGCGCAAAGCGCTGCGCATCGATCGTGGCCGACGTAACGATCAACTTCAGATCAGCACGCCGCGGCAGGATCTGCTTCAGATAGCCGAGCAAAAAATCGATGTTCAGGCTGCGCTCGTGCGCCTCGTCGATGATGATCGTATCGTAGGCGCGCAGCAGTGGATCGGTCTGCGTTTCCGCAAGCAGGATGCCGTCGGTCATCAACTTGACCGAGGCGCCCGGCGACAGGTTGTCGGTGAAACGAACCTTGTAGCCCACCACGTCGCCGAACGGCGTACCCAGTTCCTCGGCAATGCGTCGCGCCGTCGCCGATGCCGCGATGCGGCGCGGTTGCGTATGGCCGATCAGGCCGGTGCCGCCCGCGCCCAGCCCGCGTCCGAGCGCCAGGCAGATCTTGGGCAGCTGCGTGGTCTTGCCTGATCCGGTTTCGCCGCTGACGATCACCACTTGATGGTGCGCGATCGCAGCAGCGATCTCATCGCGCCGGCCGCTGACGGGCAACGCCGGCGGAAACGTAACAGAAGGCACCGGATTGGGCGCCGAGGACGCGCGCCGCGCTTCGGCGCGACGCGCGGCAGGCGGGGTGCGGTGGCGCGCGGGGTCGGCGCGATCGGCCGGCGAAGCATCAGCCGCGCGGTTTTTGGCTACATTGGACATGGGGGCGCATTATAATCCGGCCATGACTGCACAAAACGATCTTGCCCGCCGCGACACGAGGGCCAGCGACCTCGCCGTGGCCGGCAGCCAGACGAGCGCCGCCATCGGATACACCGCGAATCACGCTCAATTCGTCGAATGGCTGCGATCGGTCGCACCGTACATCCATGCGTTCCGCAACCGGATGTTCGTCGTCGCGTTCGGCGGCGAGTTGGTGCAGGCGGGCGCGCTCAATGCGCTGGTGCAGGATGTCGCGTTGTTGCATGCGATGGGCATTCAGATCGTACTGGTGCACGGTTCCCGCCCGCAGGTCGAAGAACAATTGAACCTGCACCAGGTCGAGTCGTTGTTCGCGGGCGGCATGCGGATCACCGATGCGCGCGCGCTGGAGGCGGCCAAAGAAGCGTCCGGCGAAGTGCGGCTGGACATCGAGGCGGCGATCAGCCAGGGTTTGCCCAATACGCCGATGGCGCACGCGCATATCAGCGTCGTATCCGGCAATTTTGTCACCGCAAGGCCGGTCGGAATACTCGAGGGCGTCGATTTCCAACATACCGGCGTGGTGCGCAAGATCGATGCCGAATCGATTCGGCATTCGCTGGAGAGCAACAAGATCGTGCTGCTGTCGCCGCTCGGATTTTCGCCGACCGGCGAGGCGTTCAATCTGTCGATGGAGGATGTCGCGTCGTCCGCGGCCATCGCGCTACGTGCTGACAAGCTGATCTTCATCACCGAGACACCCGGCGTGATCGATGGCGATGGCGGGCTGACCCGTGAGCTGTCGCTGGACGACGCACAGAGAATCTACGAAGCCCATACGGGCGAGTTGGACCGCGCGGATGCGGACTTTTACCTGAAGCATGCGATCCGCGCGTGCCGCGGCGGCGTGCCGCGCTCGCACATCATCCCGTACGCGCTGGACGGCAGTATCCTGCTGGAGCTGTTCCTGCACGACGGGGTCGGCACCATGATATCGTACGAGAATCTGGAAAGTCTGCGCGAGGCAGTGCCGGATGATGTCGGCAGCATTTTGCAACTGATTGAGCCGCTCGAGACGGACGGCACGCTGGTGCGGCGCGGCCGCCACCAGATCGAGCGCGACATCGACCAATTTTCAGTGATCGAGCACGATGGCGTGCTGTTCGGTTGCGCGGCGCTGTACCCGTACCCGCAGGAGCGGATCGGCGAAATGGCGTGCCTGACCGTGGCGCCGGAGGCGCAAGGCACCGGCGACGGCGAGCGCTTGCTCAAGCGCATCGAGCAACGCGCCCGGGCGCGCGGCCTGACGCGGATTTTTGTGCTGACGACACGCACTGAGCATTGGTTCCTAAAACGCGGTTTCGTCAAGGCGACGGTCAACGACCTGCCCGAGGACCGGCGCCGCCTGTACAACTGGCAACGCAAGTCGCTCGTGCTGATCAAGCAGCTCTGAGAACGCGCGGGGAATCCGCACGTCGGCGCCCCGTCCCACCCCGATATCAAAGGAGAAGTCTAATGGCTCGAATGGTTCACTGCGCAAAACTTGGCAAAGAGGCGGAAGGATTGGACTTTCCACCATTGCCGGGCGAGCTTGGCAAGCGCATCTTCGAAAGCATCTCGAAGGAAGCATGGCAGGCGTGGCTCAAGCAGCAGACGATGTTGATCAACGAAAACCGTCTGAACATGGCTGATCCGCGCGCGCGCCAATATCTATTAAAACAAACTGAAAAATTTTTCTTTGGCGAAGGCGCGGACGTCGCGTCGGGGTACGTGCCGCCCGCCAACGGCTAAGCGGCGTAGCCGTGCCAGACATTGGCCGGCGGTGCACGCCGGCCACCATTGCCGCACGCCGGTGGTCGGCTTCTCGTGCACCCCGCACGAGATGAAGTGACTGAACAGCGCGTCGATTCCGCGCTACCTGCTAGATCTTGCGGGTGAGCATCTCGCGGCGGTCTCAGGTTGCATGACGACTTTAATGACGAACCCCGCTGCGTTACCCGCCCCCTCCGATGGCACGACGGTATCTGTTCCGGCGTTGGTTCAACGAAGCATACTGGGTTCAGTTTCAATAAATATTATTGGCTCACTTCTGAGCCAATCTACATTGGCCTGGAATCGCGCCCGCGCCGGCTCGGAGAACTGGCTGGCCTCCATAAAGCGAGTAATCTCCTCCACTGCCATTTCCCATCTGAAATTGCTGAACTCAGATAACACCCAATCGGCCCGAAGTTGGCTCAGCAAATCCCATAAAGCGGCTTCGCCCGCACCATTCAGTAGGTTCAAACCTTGCCGCCAGACCCGCTTTATTTGTACATCGTCTAAAAACAATTGGCATTTGAGCAGTCCAAACGCTGCCGAAACACGCTGTGACATAGGCACGCGCGCTAAATGCCCCTCAAGCAACGTCAGCTCCTGCGCACGTTGTTCATCCGACAGCTCTTTAAGCCCTTCAAGCAAATACTGCAAAGCAATCCCCCACTGCTCGTCAGGCAGCGACAGCGCCCAATCACGCATCTGCGTGTATTGGGCAAACTGCTCTGCTTTTGACAAAATTTGTACGCAACTCGCTAATATGCCGACCGATGCGCCTTGATGAGAGGGCGGCAGTTGTAACGCGTGTCCGCGTAAGAGCGCATAGCGTTCAGGCACGCGTGGGTCTGTCTTATTAAAGTAAAGGAGCAAATTGGACAATACCGGGATGAGCTTCGCTTGTTCGGATATCCTTAACGACGCAAGCCGATCTAAAAGCGCCTGATAACGCTGCTCGACAAAAGGCGAATCAAACGAAAAAAAACGTAAACTGTCAGCTAGTTCCGCCCAGATATTGTCTTGTCCGGGCGCGCGTCGTTCCGCCATCGCATACGCGAAGTCGAATAGCTCATCACGCCGGCTCGGAGGAAAAATAAAAAAAGCGCGTAATAGCGCTTTTTGTATTCGCACACCGTCCTGCGGGATACGCTCCGCAGCCGCAAACACGCGCTTGAATGCCTCGACTCGCTCGGCTTTTGGCAACGCTCGCAGACGCTGACTTAGCGCATCAATAGGCTCGGCATGCTGCGCTGGATTGCTCAACGCACCGCCTATTTCGTCCAGCAGCTGGTTAACTGACGCCAAGCTGACGGCCTGGTTCGCCTGCTGCCAATAGCGGTGAACGAGTCGCCGGGTCTGCATCGCATGATATGTGCGGCGATCGACTGTGGCGAACAGCATCACGTCTTGAATGGGTACATAGTCACCGATCCGGGCAATCAGTTCGGACGGCAGGTCGTCATACGTTGTCGGTTGGGTGGGCAAGGGACGAGTCAACGGGTTGTCGGAAGGCGGTCGTGGCGGCGCTGATGCGGCAGGCAGTTGGCCAGTCTGCCCTGCACAGACGTAGCTGGCAGGATAGTTTAAAGCGGCATTCAAATCGAAGTCCATCGGCAAACTCAACAATCGATAAAAGGTCAACTCTGCGGCCAACGCGCACGCGCTTAAACGCAGACCTTAGATGCACATTCATTGCCGCACCCATCGCGCGTTCGATAAGCGCCTTGTCGAACGCCCGCATCAGATCTCGCACCTGGAGTGCGGATAGGCGGTGCGTTCAAAATTAGCCATTGCACCCGCCTACTGCTGCAGCGTCCGGACGCGGTCAATCGCCTGCTCGATGCGCTCGACGGCGATCACCTGCAAGCCGTCGATTGGCTGCTTCGGCGCATTGGCCTTCGGAATCAATGCACTCGAGAAGCCGAGCTTGGCGGCCTCCTTCAAGCGCTCCTGGCCACGCGGGCATGGCCGGATCTCACCGGCCAACCCGACTTCGCCGAATACAATCAGCCCCTTAGGCAACGGCTTGTTGCGCATCGACGAATGAATCGCGAGCAGCACGGCCAAGTCCGCGGCCGGCTCGGCGATCTTCACACCGCCCACCGCGTTCAGGAACACGTCCTGATCGAAGCACGCGACGCCGGCGTGCCGGTGCAGCACCGCGAGCAGCATTGCTAAGCGGTTCTGCTCGAGGCCGACCGCGAGTCGGCGCGGATTAGGCACCTGCGCGGTATCGACGAGCGCCTGCACTTCGACGAGCAACGGCCGCGACCCCTCCTGCGTCACCAGCACGCACGAGCCGGGCACCGTGTGCTCATGCTGCGACAAAAACAGTGCCGATGGATTAGCCACGCCACGCAACCCGCGCTCGGTCATCGCGAAAACGCCGAGTTCGTTGACTGCGCCGAAGCGGTTCTTGAACGCCCGCACGAGCCGAAACGACGAATGCGTGTCGCCTTCGAAGTACAGCACCGTGTCGACGATGTGCTCGAGCACCCGAGGCCCAGCGAGCGCGCCCTCCTTCGTCACGTGGCCGACCATGATGATCGTCACGCCAGATTGCTTGGCAATCCGCGTCAGTTGCGCCGCGCACTCACGCACTTGCGCAACGGAGCCGGGCGCTGAACTGAGCGCATCCGAGTAGATGGTCTGAATCGAATCGATGACGGCAATGTTCGGCTTGACGACGTCAATCGTGGCTTGTAGCTTCTCGAGTTGGATCTCTGCCAATAGTTGTAACTCGCCGGCCCGGCTGGCGTGCGCGTCGAGCAAGCCGAGCCGCTGTGCGCGCAACGCGATCTGCGCGCCAGACTCCTCGCCGCTGATATACAGCGCACGCCGCTCGCGTGCGATCTCGGCGAGCGCTTGCAGCAGCAACGTCGACTTGCCGATGCCGGGGTCGCCGCCGATCAGCACAACGCCACCCGCGACCAGGCCACCGCCAAGCACACGATCGAACTCACCGATGCCCGTCGAGTAGCGCGGCACGTCCGACGCCTCAATCTCGGCGAGCTTGCGCACTGGCTGGCTCTTAGCAAGTGCCTGGTAACGACGGTTCGGCGCAGCGGTCGACTCGACCGACTCGACCAGGGTGTTCCAGTGATGGCACGATGGGCACTGGCCTTGCCACTTCGGCGACTGCGCGCCGCAGTCATTGCAGACGTAAACGGTCTTTGTTTTTGTCACGCAACCTGCTCCCCGTTATTCTGCGCGCACTGACACGCGCTGCGCGACTGCGCACATCAATTCATAGCCAACCGTGCCGCACGCTGCCGCGACATCGTCAATCGGCACGTCGGCCCCCCACAGTTGCACCGGGCTGCCGATAACCGCGTTCGGGCACGAAGATAGATCCACGGTCAACATGTCCATCGACACTCGACCGACGACCCGTGTGCGCACACCACCCACCTGGACTGGCGTGCCCTCGGGCGCGCAACGAGGGTAGCCATCCGCGTAACCGCACGCCACGACGCCAATACGCATGCGCTGGCGCGCCTTGAAAGCCGAGCCGTAGCCAACGCTGTCCCCCGGCTCGACCGTCTGCACCGCGATCAGTTCCGAGCTGAGCGTCATCGCCGGCTGCAAGCCGAGGCCCTCGATCGCGGCCGAGACGCCTGACGGCGACGCGCCATACAATATGATGCCAGGACGCACCCAGTCGAAATGCGCATATGGATGCCATAACGTCGCAGCCGAGTTTGCCAGGCTGCGCGAGCCAGCAATGCCCTCAGCGCCATGCTCGAACACTTCTAATTGGTGTCGGATTCCCATTTCGCCATCGGCATCCGAAAAATGGGTCATCAGCGTAATCTGGCCGACGCTGGGGCACGCGCGCGCGCGTTCCCATGCGGCGCGATACTTGCCGGCCACATAGCCAAGCCGGTTCATGCCGCTGTTCATCTTCAACTGGATGTTGACCGGCTTGGACAGACGCGCCATTTCCAGCATCCGCAACTGTTCGTCGCAATGCACGGTGGTCGTTAGGCTGTAGCGGTCGATCACGTCGATGTCGGTCGGACGAAAAAAACCCTCTAGCAGCAAAATGGGCCCTGCCCAGCCCAATTCACGCAACTTGACCGCTTCTTCAAGGTCAAGCAACCCGAAGCCGTCGGTCGAACGCAGGCCGGGGAACACGCGCGCCAAGCCATGCCCGTAGGCATTGGCCTTGACAACGGCCCAAAGTTTGGACTTCGAGGCATGGCGGCGGGCAACGGCGAGATTGTTGGCAAGCGCTGCGGTATGAATCGTGGCAAGGAGCGGGCGAGGCATAGATTGGGTGATTTAATGTCGCTGCGAATCAACGATTTAAGTGCACGATCGCCGACGCGATCCGCATCGCTGAGGCGAACGCTAGTCTGAACCTGCGTATTTTCGTGTTATAAAGCCGTGCACACAACCCATTTCGAGCGGCTCATGCTACGGGTTAGCCCGACAGCGGCTGCCGACAGAGGAATCAAGCTCAGCATCAGATGAAGAAAGGTTTTTACACCATCATGGCGGCGCAGTTCTTTTCTTCGCTCGCCGACAGTGCGCTTCTGATCGCTGCCATAGCCCTCCTGAAAGACCTTCACGCGCCGAATTGGATGACGCCGCTGCTGAAGCTGTTCTTCGTGCTGTCTTACGTTGTACTTGCCGCCTTTGTTGGCGCATTTGCAGACTCGCAGCCGAAAGGCCGCGTCATGTTCGTCACCAATACGATCAAGATGGTAGGCTGCGTGACGATGTTGACTGACGCGCATCCGCTGCTGGCCTATGGCATCGTCGGTTTCGGCGCGGCCGCGTACTCGCCGGCTAAGTACGGTATCTTGACCGAGTTACTGCCGCCAGAGCGCTTGGTCGTCGCCAACGGCTGGATCGAGGGGACGACCGTCGCGTCGATCATCCTGGGCACCGTGATGGGTGGCGCGCTAATTAGTCCGCACATCGCGCAGCCGTTACTGCGGCACTTGTCGTTCGCCCACACCGCAGCAGAATCGGCGATTGTGGTCATCATGTCCGTGTACGCACTTGCTGCGGTGTTTAATTTGTGGATACCGGACACCGGCGCACGCTATCCAAAACAGCAACACCGGCCAATCCGGCTAATCCGTGACTTTGCCGAGTGCTTCGGTGCGCTGTGGCGCGACAAGCTGGGCCAGATCTCGCTGGCGGTCACCACGTTATTCTGGGGCGCCGGCGCTACGTTGCAGTTCATCGTGCTCAAATGGGCCGAGGTATCGCTCGGCATGACGCTCTCCGAAAGTGCCGTGCTGCAGGCCGTGGTCGCGGTCGGCGTGGCCGGCGGCGCGATGCTCGCGGCCACGCGCGTGCCGCTCAAGCGCTCGCTGACGGTGCTGCCCGTCGGCATCGTGATGGGCCTGTTGGTCATGACGATGTCACTCTATACCCGGGAGCTATTTCCATCCGACTGGGCATGGCACATTGGCCACATCCGGGTGCCCGCCTACCTAATATGCGCGTATGCTTTCCTCATAGTGGTCGGCGGCCTGTCGGGCTTTTTCGTCGTTCCGATGAATGCGCTGCTGCAGCACCGTGGGCATGTGCTACTGTCCGCCGGCCATTCAATCGCGGTGCAGAACTTCAATGAGAATCTGTCGGTGCTCGTAATGCTGTGCCTGTACGCTGTGCTTGTCTGGTTCAACGTGCCGATCCAGCTGGTCATCGTGCTGTTCGGCACCTTTGTGTGCCTGACCATGTGGTGCGTGATGCGCCGGCACGCAGCGAATCAGCGCGCATTCGATTCAGTCGCGTTGATCGGCGAGCAACGGCATTGACGCGTGCGGCGATGGCCGCGGCGCGACTTAAATGACTGTTTGAGTGGTTTTTCGTGCGCTTTTTGCCATGGAGCATAAGATTCCGAACGTGCTGACGATTGCCGGGTCCGATCCAAGCGGCGGCGCCGGCATCCAAGCTGACCTCAAGACTTTTTCCGCGCTAGGCGCATACGGCGCCGCGGCGATTACCGCATTGACCGTGCAAAACACGCGGGGCGTCACCGCGGTTCATCCGGTGTCGGCCGACGTCGTCGCTGCGCAACTGGACGCGGTATTGAGCGATCTGCGCATCGACGCGGTCAAGATCGGCATGCTGGCGAACGCGGCGATCGTTCGCGCGGTGGCCACCGCACTAGAGCGGTACCGACCCGCGCACGTGGTGCTCGATACCGTGATGCTGTCGTCCAGCGGCTGTCCGTTGCTCGAGCCCGATGCACTTGGCGCGCTGCGCGAGCGATTGCTGCCACTGGCCAGCATCATCACGCCGAACCTGCATGAAGCGGCGGCGCTGCTCGACCAACCCGTCGCCACCGACGAAGCGCAGATGGCGCGCCAAGGCGATGCGCTACACGCGCTGGGCGCCCGCGCGGTGCTGATCAAGGGCGGTCACTTGCCAGGCGAATTCAGTCCAGACTGGTTGATCGAGGCAAACCACCATACCCGCCTGGCGGGCGCTCGCGTGAACGTGACCGGCACGCACGGCACCGGCTGCACCTTGTCCGCTGCGATTGCCGCGCTACGCCCGCAGCGACTGGACTTGGCCAACGCCGTCAGCGATGCAAAGACCTATCTGACCCAGGCATTGATCCAAAGCACGCGGCTTTCGGTCGGGCAGGGCACCGGACCACTGCATCACTGTCACGCATGGTGGTAACCGTTTTCAGGCAGCATCAGGCGTAGCGACCCGCGCGCGGCACGCTTTGCGCCGCGGGCGATACCGGCGCGTCCGGAACGCCATACGGGGGCGTCGTAGAAGGACATCGCACAGGGACGTCGCGCAGGGCTGCCGCGTGGAGACAGTCGCGATGTCACGAAATCGTCGTGTATGCGGCCGCGCGTTTGGGCCAATCATCCGGCACGATGAATCCGCGCGCCAATTCACACAATTCGTCAGCCGGGTTGCCGACGCCCTGGCTCACGCGCACATTGTCCAGCGCTGCCACCATTAATGGCTGATCAGGCCGATCGCGCCAGTAGTCGATGCAGCGCACCAGCACAGCGGTCGAGTCACGATACACGCGCGGGTCGTCGGCGGACAGCCGCAGCGGCGCCATCCAGCCCAAGCGGGGCACGATCGTCCAGGCAGGCGCATCGAATACGGGCCACTGCGCGGCGCATGCCCACCAGCCCCGTAAGTGATCCGGCGCGATGGGTCCCGGCGCGACATTGCCGCGCGGCGTGTGGTTCACGCTGACATGGTCCGAATCGCTGACGTCGCTCAGATCCCAGCGACGGAACAGCCAGCCACGCACGATCATGGCCGCCTGCCAATGGCCATCGGCGGCCAACGCCGCGATTTGTGGATGCTGGCTCAGCGTCAGCTGGTGGGTCAGCAGCCGGGTCAGCTTACGATCAAAGCGATCGGCCAAATTCGGCCCCACATAGCGTGCCAGCGAACCGGGCGGACCACCCGCGTCGAGATAGCACTTGACCGTCAGCTCCCAATGCCATGCCCTTGCGCCGTCATCCTCGAACAGAAAGTCGCATTCCCCCAGTGTGTGGCCATCGACCCGCACGGGCCGGTTCGCGGCGATCAACCGCGTGGCAGGGCCATGTTGCAGGAAGAAGCCGAGCAACTGCTCCGCATATAAGCCGAGACGCGACTGCGGCCGGGCATCCAAAGCCACATGCAACGCACGCGGATCGGCGTCGAGCCGCGTCAACCATGCGAGCGTTTGCTGGCGCTGCTGCGACTGCGCCAGCATGTGTGCTAACCGCGGGCCGAAATATCGTGCGTCAAGCAACGAGGGCGACAGCAGCAGCCACGCCAGATCACGCACCGCAACGTCACGATACGCATGTAGCAGATCAACGCAGGGCCTGCTGGCATGCGCAGGCATCCGGTGATCCGCGTGCGCTCGCGCGGCAGCCGCAAATGCAGCCGAGCCCTCCGGCTGCCGCGTGCCGCCGCCCTCGTCGGCAGCCGCGCCGGCGTCGCGATCATGGCGGCTCAATGCGCAACGGTGCGCTTGCGATGAATCGCGCGAGCCAGACATAGGTCGCTCCAAGCCTTGTGCTTGTCGTGCAGGCTGCGTAACAGATACGCCGGGTGATACGTGACGATCACTGGCACGCCTTCATACTCGTGCACACGTCCCCGCAACGAAGCAATGCTCGCATCAGTCTTCAGCAAGCTCTGCGCGGCGAACCGTCCGAGCGCAACGATCACGTTCGGCTTGACCAGCGCCACTTGCCGTTTCAGATAGGGTTCGCAGCGCATCACTTCGTCCGGCTGCGGATTGCGATTGCCCGGCGGCCGGCATTTCAGCACGTTCGCGATATAGACGTTATCGCCGCGCCGCATCTGCAATGCACGCAACATGTTGTCCAACAGCTTGCCGGCCTGGCCGACGAACGGCTCGCCTTGCTTGTCCTCGTTCTCGCCTGGTGCCTCGCCGACCAGCATCCAGTCGGCCGTCTCGTCGCCGACGCCGAACACCGTGTTCGTGCGTCGTTCGCACAGCCGGCACAGCGTACAGCCCGCGACGCGCGCCTTCAATGCTTCCCAGTCCAACATCGGCACCGGTTGCGCGTCTGCCGCGACCCCGAGCGCCGGTGCGGCAGCTTCACCCTGTCCACCCATTGGCTCGGCCTGCAACGAGCGAGCATCGCCCAGTCCAGTCGGTACGGTCTCGGCCGGACTGACCGGCGCGGCCAACGCCCGCCGCGCATTCGGCACTTCTACCACCGCCCCGTCTCCCTCAGGCGCCTCGACTCGTTCAGCCGCCTTAACCCCTTCGACCACCTTGACTCCTTCGAGCGCCTTGACTCCCTCAGCCGCCTTGACTCCGTCACCCGCTGGCCCGGTTGCGGCGCCCTGCGCCTCGGTCGCTTCAACTCGTGACCGCGCGGCCTCAACCGGCGTGTGGCTTGCTTGAGCGGACGCATGCGCTGCCCTCTCTTGCGCGTCGCAAGCTTGCACAGTCACCTGCGTTGCTTGGAGCGCCTGCGACGGCAGCACGATGCCGGCCTCGCGCATGACGTCCCGAGCCGGGGACAGCCCATCGCCCTCGGCGTCACCAAGACGATGAGCATGACCCGCGCCGCGGCGGACCCACAACGGCGCAATGCCAAGTTCTTCCAGAATCGCGTCAAGCTGCGTCATCGGCCTGCTCCCGTTCCGCTTCCAGCGGGGCGCCCACGCGCCGCGCGCCGGGCATCGGCTGTTCGTGTGATGATGGCGCGCCCTGTGGCGAGGCGGCCTGCTGCGGGGCATGCCGCCCCTGTGCGTCGGCGTGTCTCGCAGCAGCGGCTGGTGCGACCGACACCTCGGCGTGCAAGCCGTAACGCATCACGATTGCATCCTCGCGCGTACGGTGCCGCGCGGGGTAGTAATTATTGCGCCGGCCGATCACGATGAAACCAAAGCGCTCGTACAGCCGCATGGCACGCTGATTGGACGGACGCACCTCGAGCAGCACGCTGCCGAGCTGGCGCGCACGCGTGATGCGCACCGCTTCGCGTAGCAACGCCAAGCCAGCGCCGTGGCCTTGCGCGGCGGGCGCCACGCACAAGTTCAATAAGTGCATCTCGTCCACAACCGGCATCAGTATGCAATAGCCGACCAACACGCCGGTGACGTGCCTCAGGCAGACGCCGAAATAACCATTGCGCAACGAGTCCTCGAAATTGCCTCGCGTCCAGGGAAACTCGTACGCGTCGCGCTCGACCGCTGCGACCTCATCGAGATCGCTTTCGGTCATTGGCGTCAGATAGCGCTCGGTCATCAATACGCCGCTCATCGGGCCTCCTTCGCCGGATCTTTCAACGCACGGGCCGCCGCGCGCTCGTCGGTGGTTTGCGCGACCTTGTCGCGCACGTACTCGGGCATGGCCAGGTGCGCAGGCAACGCGCGGCCCGCCATGAACGCACGCCAGCCGGCCAGCGCCAGCGCGTGGGCATGCGGCATCGCGCCCGGGTCAATCACGCGCGCCTGCGTCGCGGCACACAGCGCATCGCCGAACACGGAGGATGCATTGCCAGCTAGCGTAAACGGCTCGTCCGGCACCGGCACGCGGGCGGGCACAGCGAGCGCGGCGGGATGGCACACCCGCCAGTCGGCGAGCGTGTCGTCCCACGCAAAGTCCGCCCAATAGACCTCGCCCATCCGCGCGTCGAGCGCCACGAGCACGCGTCGTGCATCCGGATCCGATGCGCGCGCGCGTTCCGCGCAGGCGAGCAACGTGCCGACCGGCACCACCGGCACACCGAGCCCAAACGCCAGACCCTGCGCCACGCCGGCCGCCGTGCGCAAGCCGGTGAACGAACCGGGTCCCGCGCCAAACGCCACGGCGGCACAATCGGCCAGCGTGAGTGTCGCTTCCTCCAGCACTTCGCGTACCGCAGGCAGCACGCGTGCGCTGGAAGCTGGGCCAGTGTGCTCATGGCGGCTGACCACGCGCGGCGAGCCGGCGGCATGTGGCAGGTGGAACACTGCGACCGAGCAGAATTCGGTCGACGTATCGAGGGCAAGCAAGGCATGAGGCGTCATGACCGCTATTGTAATGCCCGCCCACATCAACTCTGCTGTTTGGAGGACTTGCTCCAACGCATAACGACACGTTCCGACTACACTTAGCAGTTCAGGATGGATGGACAGGATCGAGGAGGTCACGATGCGTGAGATCGATGCGCGGTTCGCACAAGCACAGGACGAAGTTAAGCAATTGTCGGAGCGCCCCAGCAACCTAACGTTGCTGCGCTTGTACGCGCTATTCAAGCAAGCCACCAAAGGCGACGTGCACGGTGACAAGCCTGGCTTAGCCGATATCGTCGGCAAGTACAAGTACGATGCCTGGGCCGCGCTGAAAGGCACGTCGCAGGACACCGCCAAGCACCAATACGCCGAGTTGGTCGAATCGTTAAAGAACGGCACCGCGTCGTGATGCCGCGCGCCCGCGCCGGCGGGCACAGCGAGATCTTACTCGCAGCAGGTGGCACAGCGCAGCAAATTCAGATAGAATCAATACTTCGCGCGCGCCGGCGAACTGTATTATTTGGCCTGGTCGCGCGTTTTTACAGCGTTGTGCTCCAATCCCCGTTTAGAAACTGTCCCCTCCCACCTTTGCCCACTTTTGGGTGCGGTTGTAGACCGAGCAAGGTTCGCGTTTCCGCGTTGGGCGGTTCGCACCGTTACAGGTTCTAACATCGGCTCGCATTTCACGAGCCATGCCCGTTTTTCGATCTGATGAACAAATATCGTTCATCGCATCCGACGATCGTGGCTGCCGATTGGCGCCTCTCGCATTTTTCCGGACCGGTTCGCGCCGCAGGCGCGAAACTCATAGGATCGTCATGACCTCGAATTCCCCCTCGTCACTCGGCGCGCTGGCGCGTGAACTTTTCGGCAACGATGCCCCCGTGTCGCACGGCGACGCACCGGCGGTGCCCACGCCGGCTGCTGAAGCCGCCCCTGCCACGACGGTGCACGCAGTAGCCGCCACGCCTGCACCCGATGCGATGGCCACGTCGATAGCCGCACAGCCCGGCTCCACAGCAAGCGCGGCCGTTGACGCTGCACAGCCCGCCGACACGGCGAACAGCGACACCCCTCACGGCGACGGCTTTATCGCGCTCGGCCTATCGCCAGAGATCGTCTCCGCGCTGACTGCTGCCGGCTATCAGGCGCCGACGCCGGTCCAGCAGCGCGCGATACCGGCTGCACTCGCCGGCCGCGATCTGCTGGTCTCGAGCCCGACCGGCTCGGGCAAGACCGCGGCATTCATGCTGCCCGCGATCGAGCGCTTCGCGCAGATGCAAAAAGCCGGCACGCTTGGCCAGCGCGCGAACCAGCCCGTACATCAGGCACAGCGCGGTGACCGGGGCGAGCGCCGTCATCGCCGCGAGCAGCCTGTCGCCAGACCGGCGTTGCTGGTACTGACACCGACACGCGAACTCGCAATGCAAGTGACCACCGCGGCGACCACCTATGGCAAGCACCTGCGGCGGCTGCGCACAGTCAGCATTCTGGGCGGGGTCGCCTATGGCCAGCAATTGATGCTGCTGGCGAAGAACCCCGAAATCCTGGTGGCCACCCCCGGCCGGCTGATCGATCATCTCGAGCGCGGCCGCATCGACCTGTCTCAGTTGCAGATGCTGGTGCTCGACGAAGCCGACCGGATGCTCGACATGGGGTTCATCGAAGACATCGAAGCCATCATCGACCGCACCCCGGCCACACGGCAAACGCTGCTGTTCTCGGCAACGCTCGACGGCAAAGTGGGATCGTTGGCGCAGCGCTTTCTCAGCGACGCCGAACGGATCGAAATTCGTCGTGAGCCAGAGTCGCGCGCGAACATTGCGCAGTCCGTCCACTACGTCGACGACCGCGCCCATAAGGATCGGCTGCTGACGCATCTACTGGCTGACGGCGCGCTTGATCAGGCGATTGTGTTCACTGCGACAAAGAACGACGCGGACGTGATCGCCGCCAGGCTGGCCGAAGACGGCTTCGCCTCCGCCGCGTTGCATGGCGATCTGCCGCAAGGCGCGCGCAACCGGACAATCCGCGCTTTGCGTGAACGACGCGTGCGCGTGTTGGTCGCGACCGATGTCGCCGCGCGTGGCATCGACATACCCGGCATCACGCATGTGTTCAACTACGATTTGCCCAAATTCGCGGAAGACTACGTGCACCGGATCGGCCGGACTGGACGTGCGGGGCGCAGCGGCATCGCCGTCAGCCTCGTGCACCATGCTGAAGTCGGCACCCTAAAGCGAATCGAGCGATTCGTGCGTACACCGCTGCCTGTTAACGTGATCGCCGGATTCGAGCCCAAGCGGGCACCGTCCACGCGTGCACCGGCACGTCGCGGCGCGCCGCCGCGTGGCAACGGGCGGGGTGCCGGCGGTTATCAAGGACGAGGAACGGGCAACGGCTACGGCAACGCGCGGCACGGCGCTGGCAGTAGCCGCGAAGGCGGCGGCCGCGATGCCGGCTATCGCGGCGGATTCAGTGATGCCCGCGCCAGCAATGACCGTGGCCGGGGCGGTTTTGCGGATTCACGCGGGCCGGCGCGCCGGCGGGATGACGATCGCCGTACGTCACGCTACGACGACTAACCGTTCTGGCGCGAGCGGGCCAGCGATGGCCCGACGTTCCGAGACGATGGCGCCCTTTGCGGCGCCATTTTTTTGTGTGCGCCCAGCAGGGCGCACTCACTATAGGAGGTGAAAGTCCTCTACACGCCCGGCAAGGGGAAGTGTTAGCCAGAGGCAAGGATGTCGCGGGCGACTGCGAATCTGGAGGAAGCCCGAGGCAAAGCGCTGGCCTGACGAACAGGAAGCGGATACGAGGCGCCGAGTTGGGGTGAGGCAGCATGAAAGGTCAAAGCCCGAAACTTGCACGGAACGATGCGGCGTATATCCGACAGGCATAAGCGTGAAGGTGGGTGCGCAATACCCGGGGAGATCTGCACGGCTGCCAAAGTGCTACTGACGTCGAGAGGCGTTGGGATGGCTGTGCAGAAGTCAGCAGAGGCCATAATAGGTGCGGTACGACCGAAGGGCCGAACATGAATGACCGCGACTAGGACGGTAGAGACTCGATGCGAGCCGAAGAAGCACAAGCCCGTGGGAAGGGGGCCATGACGCAGGTAGGCGCCACGCTACGTGGTGAGGACGTTGTGGCGGCGCTAGATCGCATTGCTGTGAGCCGGCCGTTACCGCGCTTCATCAAGGCAGACAATGGCAGCGAATTCATCTCCAAGGTGCTCGACAAGTGGGCGTATGAGAGGGGCGTTGAGATTGACTTCTCTCGTCCTGGCAAGCCAACCGATAACGCCAAGAACGAGTCGTTTAACGGGCGCTTGCGTGAGGAATGCCTAAACGAGCATGGGTTCTTGTCGCTCGAGGATGCCAAGCGCAAAATCGAGGCCTGGCGCCAGTACTATAATGAGGCGCGTCCCCACTGGGCACTGCAGTGGATGACGCCTGCCGAGTTCGCCTGCCAGTGCAGGCCCCGGGCCGATTCGGCCCACCCCGAAGAGCCGGAAATTTCCACTTTAGAACGGCACTGATTTGGGGGTAGCCTCAGGCGACACTGCGCCATACAATCGGGCCGCGCAGATCTTCGGACAGATGTCGACATCGGACACGTTCATCGACTTCCTGACGCTGCCGCTGTACGAGGCGATCTGACGATCGAATTATTGCGCGATCCGTAATGCCGAACCAATCGTAACCGGTTCGACGCAGTTCTGCAGAGCGATCCCGATTACGCTGGTTACCGGATCTTTCCGGAGATCGCGACGCACGTAGCGCCACAAGCGTGATCACGTCGGTCTTGCCGTCACGCGGCGCATTCGGGCGGCTGTGCCGACGCACGCATGCCGCGCCCGACCTGCTCGGCTACGGCCGGTACCAGGACGTGGCATTCGATGCGATATTGCTCGACGGGCAAGTGGAGCACCAACGTACATTCGTTCACACGCAATGGCCGGCCTGGCACGAAATGCTGCTTGTTGCCCTTGCCGATGCCTCAAGCAACCTACTCGTTTAGACGTAGCGCTCTTTGTACTTCATCGACGATTGGAACATACGTCCCTTCATCTTGGCCTTCTTCTGCTCGCTCGCTGGTGATCACTCGCCATAATTTGCTGACCCGGCACGCTTATCACCAATGCATTAGCCGCCAAAAATTTAACCATTTCTGCTCTCCTCCGTGGTTTTTCACGTGCTTTCAGCTAACTTGTTGCGCAGCATCGCTTCTCGTTGCGCTTGTTTCACTCATTACCGAGCTTGCCGATGGACTTCAATCTGAATGCCGCATCCAACAGCGCTCAAGTAGCCTTATATGCAATGGAAAGCCGGCAAGCCGGTAGCTTTGCCCTAGGCTGCCCCGACTCATTCTTTAACCCTAACAATGCCAGCGAGCACGAGCATCACAATGCTGCGAAACCCAACGACAGGCTCATCGATCGACGCGACGAATGGCTTAATAACGGACCGTTTTGTTAGCGAAGACCATGGCTGCGATACGCAAGTACTGTATAGTGAAGAAAGCCGAAATACAGTCTGCCGAACAAGCCACCGACAAGTGCGTAAAGCGACTTGGCACAGCCAACGTTGTGTTACATAATCCGAACCGTTGTAGGAAATGAGGATTAGTCAGTACGCTGAACACTTTACATTAAAACTTCCTGACGTCAAAAATCCAGAAAAATTTACAATTTTAATATATGAAAGATTTTAAAAAAAGAACATTTAGAAAAATCGACCGATCCTTACATCTTTTAGATAAAGCAGACATCGAAACTATCGATGACATCGTGGCAACAGTTGTATTTGGATTAAATAATAAATTTGACCCTGACTGGAAAGAAGAAACGGTTCCCGAAGGCTTATCTTCGAGCGTGATTGAGATAGTAGAAAAAGCCATCACTCAGGCACAAAAGAATAAAAATACTACGGCTCGTGAAGCAAATGCCTATTATGGACTTAGCCCGCTGGTTTCATCACTCAAAGGAGCAGAAGAAGGCCAAGATGAAGGGACGTATGTTCCAATCGTCGATGAAGTACAAAGAGCGCTACGTCTAAAAATGGCGCAGCGTAGTGACGGCATTAGTATTATTGCACATCGGGGACACGGCCCCACCAACCGAACGCGTGGCGGCCTAATTAAGCTTACTGATAAGCGACGTACCGATAGGCCCGCGGAAAATTCAGTAAGTGCATTTCAGGCAGCATTTAATGCTGCCGGCACAGAATTGCAACCCGGACTCGACGGCGTTGAATGTGATGTTTTTTTATCAAAAGATAACGTACCAATTCTGAGCCACGAAGGCAAAATAAAAGAACAACTTTCAGATAGCGCATCACACCCATATATCGACGAAGAAAAGTCGATTGATCATTTAAATGCAGAAGAATTGTATAAAATACGTCGGAACGGAGAAGGAAGCAATTTTATTTCACTTGAACATCTTCTCAACCTATCCAAACAAAAAGCTCAAAATTATTTTAAAGAAACAAATAATCCGTTTCGCATAGAAATTGAGATGAAGGGAAAACCATCAGACGAGAAAAACAAAGACGAATACTCAAAAAATCTCACAAGCAGCGTTGCAAAAACCATTAATCGATTTTTAAAGAGGCAAACCAATCCATGGTGTTGGGAATTTATCCTCTTCAACGGCGAAACGAAAGATATAGAAAATTACAACAACCTTAGATTCACAAAAACTCACTTGGGCGGACTTTACACAGGCATTAACTACAAAAAACACACATTTGACAAAATTCGCCCAGATGAATTGCGCATGACGTTAAGCAATCAAAATATAAAAAATTTTAATAATAGCAAATTAGGTGAGTATGAATATATTATAACCCTTGTGCCGGGCGCTGAGAGACCATACGAGGAATACAAGTCTGAGCTGGGCGAACTTGACTTCCCCAACCCAAAAAGCGAATATGCGCAATCTGTTAACAAAGACATGCTTAATAAAAACGGAAAAGAATATAATAATATTATTAAATTTCTTGATTCCATCAAGGACAGGATGAAAACCAACCAATCCGGGCCCTCCCATCATTTACTAACTGATATTCCAAAAAACGCTGAGCATTATAAACTGTATATTCAAGGCAAAATTTCCAGCATGAACCAGCCGACTTCGCTAAATTCAGGGAAGGAGCAGCCTGCATTGGGAGCCAAGCACAAGGGCGAAAAGCGATAAGCGGATGTAATCCCATGCAGAGAAAAATAGCCCGGCTTGGCTATCTGGTCTGCCCCGACAAACATAACCAGCCGGAGTTTAGTAAACTACTTTTGGAAGAAGGCAAACATAACGCAGAATGACGCGGCCACTCGATGAATGAGTCCAGCCTGAGCAAAGACCATGAAATATGAGTTAAACGAATTTAGACGAAATCAATAATGAGCTATCGGCTAATCAAAATTTACGGCTGTCCGGGACCCGCAGATCGACGTCCGAGGGCGATCTCAAGAACGAAATGGATTCGGTTAAAATAATGAAAACCTGTGGGACGTTAGGCCCTGTTGCCCACCTCACGAATCGGGATCTTCGTGCGGCCGCCACAGCGGCGCAGCAAGTCGCGCAAATCATTGATCACTGGGAACACCTCGTGGTTCCAATCCGCACCCTGCCGGTCGTGGGCTTCTTGCTCTCGCTCCACGACCCAGCGGTCCTCCTTGAAGATGCGCTCGGTGAACCAGATCAGCAGCGGCCAGGCCAGGTTCAGCGCGAACGGCATTTTCGGCTTACGGATGGAAAACAGGCCGAACGCGCGGTTGGTACGCTGCGCCGCATCCAGCGGCACATACACGATCCACAAATCCATGACCAGCGCGCCGTCCCCCGACCGGATCTGCAAAGTGTGGGTTGCGTATCGGCAGCGCTGGCGCATGGTTCATACTAGGCCACGGCGCGATGGTGGCCGCGACCGGCCAGCGTAGCCCGCCCGCCTGCAAGATCGGCGCAATCAGTCCGCTGAACCGTCCAACTGCGCACGCGCGGGGTGACTGCAATACATGAACACGACTCTCGTGGGGTCAGCCCACGTCTGTTCCCATTTCAGTATTTGAGGCTCATGACTGCGCATTTACGCTTCTTCCTTTATATCAGGTAACTAGCGATTTAACCAGCCTTCCACTACATAGGAACTAGCATGCTGTCTTCATAAGTGGTCTATTGGCCGTTCTGATCAACTCCTTAATTTCCCCTGTTGATGAAATATTTTCTCTTCCAACGTAATCAATAGAAACAACCCCTAGGTATTCATTTATTCTACGAATTGAATTAATAGCCGAAATTACATCACGGTGTTCATCTTTGGCCAGATTTTTTACCGATTTTGGTGTCGGCAATATTCTGAGCGGCATATTGCACTGAATAATAGATATTTTTTTATTTTCAAACCCCATTTCACCATGAAAATTTAAAATATGTTTTGCCGTTTTCTTACCGCTAGCTTTATTTGCCCATTTGGAATGAGCGCTACCCTTATAATCCCATACATATTTACTTGCAGTGGAAAATTTAAATGAATCTTCCGCATGGTTCACCATAATTAAAATATTTTTACCGCGACAAAGCGTCTCTCCCACGGTAAAACTACCAAGCGGCCTGCCCTCCTGTCCATTATTATCCCCCTTGCCATTACCGCATTCATTGTCATTATCATTACCCTTATAATCATATATCAGATGCCTCCTGTATCTAATTACAAAATTGCGAAGAAAATCATCCGCATCCTTTTTGTCAAAATGCATCTTAAATATATATAAATTATCCTTATCATTGACGGCATAATTAAACAAATCCATCACTTCAGCAAGCGCGTCATTTCCCGTTCTACTATACTCATGAAAAAATCTAAATTTTCCCGCCCACCCCTTCTTTACTCTAATATCAAAGTATTTAACTCCTGCCTGGGCTTGTTCGACCAAGCTCAAAGATTGGCATTTGAAACCACCAGGAAACAATGTTCCTAAGCTATCGATCCCTTTCGCTTTTTTTCGGCTAAACTGATATGTCCCAGCATCGTGTGCGCCTAGCATCGAAATTTGAGAAAGTTTAACTTCAGGACGCATATCAGCATGCTCTTCACCAAGGCTCTCAATTTTATGATTTTTCCTTGTTTCTTTATTAAGGCGCATCTGTTTTAGCATTTTTATCCGATATTTAAATACGATTAAGTGGCACCCAATCTTTACTTTTGAAAATTCGATTCACTTTCTACTATGCGCAAATTAGCGCTGTATCATCCACATTCTCGAGGGTCAAACTCACATCCTCTGCAAGAGAGATGGTCGTGCCACGCCACGCATCGACGATTTGCGTGATCTTCCCGCCTATATCCTTCGATACAACGCCGGACAATTTAACATCAACCATATCTTGCCCCGGTACCGGATTACAGCAAATTTTTACTTTTTCAAGTTCAATGGCATCCCCGTTCATTCCGTCAACTGCATTGCTCAGCTTGTCACGCAATAGATGCTCAGCCTGCCTGTATAAATCGATCGCTGGTTTGGACTGCACGTCACTAATAGTTTCACGTACAGGGGGGGATGGTTCACTTAGATCGGTCAGCGCAATGGGCACGGTAACCATATAACTCAAACTGAGTCTTGGCTTATTACCTAACGCTTGCCAAAATGCGCCTAAACTTGTTAAATGCTCAGCTGGCGGCAGAACTCGGCAATAGGCAGACAAACCCGGCAACGTACGGTGATTGACCAATGCATTGAGCACCCAATTCATCCGAACCATCGCGTCACTTCTCGCCCCCTGCACCGCTGGGCTATCGCTGTTTTGGGACTTCTCCCAGTATGTGATTAGATAGCAACAACGCACTTGTATACAACCCGGCGCCGTTCTGCCTGTATTTGCGTCATAGAGTCGGCTTTCGCTGTTGCGCAACTGCAAATCTTCTTGTATATCATATAAAAATACGCTGACCGTAGGGTCGTTGACCTTCCCCTGTTCTGGCAAGTCGAAACGGATTGCCAAATTCAAATCTTTGGGAACATATAACTCGATTGCTTCTTGAATGCGTTCATTCAATTCGAGTAGCTTATCATCCGATTTTCTAGTTATGTCCATTATTTAGTTCCAGCTTAATCGTCATCCCGCGCCCATAAGCGCCCCATTTTGCCTAGCTCACGCTGTGCCGCCCGCTCGAGGTGCACCCACCCCACGCAGGGTGCTCCTTCGTCAACAGCTAACCAAGTGGCAAGCAACGCGATATTGCGAATATTACCTCCGGTAATTTCGGCCTGTCGCGCAAGTCGTGTTAGGTCCACATCGTCGGCCAGCGCGATAGTCGCAGGCCAGATCGAGCGCCACATCCGTTCGCGAACTGCCGCGTTGGGAAAGGTAAAACGGATCATGAACGTGAGCCGACGCGTGAACGCATCGTCTAAATGCGCACGGTGATTTGTCGATAAGATCACCAGCCCAGGATAGGCTTCGAGCCGCTGCAGCAGGTAAGCCACTTCAATATTGGCATGGCGATCCTGCGCGTCTTTGACTTCGCTCCGCTTACCGAACAGCGCATCGGCTTCATCAAAAAACAAAACCCCTGAGTCGGCTGCAGCCAAATCAAAAATCCGCGCCAGATGCTTTTCGGTTTCACCAATATATTTGTTGACCACCGTCGACAGATCAACTCGGATCAGATCAACACCGAGTTCGCTAGCCAACACCTCAGCAGCTAGAGTTTTACCGGTACCCGAATCGCCGTAAAAGAGTGCGCTAATACCGGTATTGTTTCCAAGCTTGCGTGCAAAACCGCGCGCAAGCACGTTTTCCCGATGATGGATTGCCGCCTGGACTTCTCGTAACTGGTGTTGCACGTCGTCGGGCAGCATCAAGTCATCCCAATTCCGCTTGGGCGTTAGGCGCTGGGCGAGCGAGCCAAACTGACGCTGTGCACGCAATCCAAATGCTTTTATTAGATCTGCCATCTCCAACACGGCATCTTGACCGCGTTGCCGACGGTAACCATCTGCCTCTTGCAATGTATGCGTTGCCGTTTCCGGAGTTGGCCGGAAGCGTTGCACCAGCGTGTCCAAATCCAGCTTGTCGACTTCTGATGCTTTTGCCCATGGAGCCAGCTGTTCACGCAACCATTTCACATCGTGCACCATTGAACGTGGCGGCATATCATAAAATACCTGCGCGCGTGTACCGAACCACACGGGTTGGCTGGTGACGAGCACGGCCACTGGCGCTGAATGCGCGGCGATTTGACGCGCAAACGGCGCAAACAGCCGAGGCCGCGTGTCGGCCAGTATATCGGACGCGGCCAACACGAGGCATAGATCCCATAAGCGGGCTTCACGTAGCACTTGATCCAGTACGGCCCATGCGTCATCGTCTTCGTCGGGTAAGCTAGCTAAATTCAGCTGAAGCGCGCGACGCCCCACTGACGCGGCAGCCTCGGCAAGCGCCGTACCTCCCCCCTCGCCTTTTACAGCGACCACCGGGGTGATCGTGTCAGGCATATGCCAATCGCGCGCGAGCGCGGCGATAAAATTGGGCGCATGCGCACCAGCTACCGACGTTAGCCAATCGGCGCAACGCGCGGGCAATGCCACATCGCCGCCAATCAGATAGTAATAAACAGATGGATTAATTTTGAGGTCCTGCAGTACCTCACCCGTTTTTGGCTGGCGCACTAAACCGTGTGCAAATAGCGGCGCGTTGGCGCCCAGGCGAGCTTGCTGCGCAAGGCGGGTCTGGTTATCCGGGCACAATAAGCTTAACGCCCAATCCAGTGTAGGCCAACGACGCGCCTCGTCTTGCTGCGCATAGGCCAATAATACTCCGTAGCGGCTATCTAAGCGAGGTAACAAGCTAAGTATCAATAGGTCACGCTCAAGGTCTGACAAACCAAAGCGCGCGACTACCTGAGCCAATCGACCGGTTGTGGGTGGGGGCGGCGGCATCGTCTCGTGAGACGGGACAAACCACGCTGGTACACCGGTCGGTCGCTCAAGGCGCTCAGCAAGCGTTTCGGGTGGCAACATCAGCGCCTGCAGCATCAGACGATCATCCGAATGCTGCTCGAGCGTGTGCAGCCGACGCTGCAGCAGCAAATCGAGCCGCTCGACATGCGGCAGAAGGCTCATCATGTCCGTCGGTATATTGAGGCCAGGTAAGTCGTTTTTCATCGGTATGCATTGTCGGTTAGCGCCCAATCAACCACAATGGGCTTTTCAAGCCATGGCAGCAGTACGGCTTGCATTGGCCAGCAGATGTCGCGCAATAAAACGTCACTGGCATCGGCGTCGACATGCACGGTCCATTGCCCGGCACGTTGCGTCAAGTAACCTGTCCGTTGTAAAAACAGTTGCTGTATGTCAGGCACGCCACAGCGCTGTAAGCCTGGTAGACTCGTCGGTAAATCATCGAGCCACGCGTTCAGTTCAGCGAGCCGCTCAGTGTCGAGCGGCGCCTCAGGCAATGGCGCATCCAGCGGTAACGCGCACAATGCCTTGCTAAACAACGCACCCGATTCAAGGTTAGCGTCGTCGCCCCATACCAAGCGATCGAGCCAATTGACGGCGCCGTATTGCGCTGCCTCATCGATAAATGTTTTTTCCGTCACTAGACCCAGGCGTCGCAACACATTAGGTAGCAATGGCCAAAGCAATACGAGGCCCGCACCGCTGATAGACAATGGTTTATCGATGGACAGATCAAGCTGAGATGCAGGTAGCGGCTGCCGTGCAGCGAGCTGCTCCGGCCGGGAAAGCAAGGCCGCCTTGCGATTGCCCATTGGCCAAATATCCATAAGCGCAGCCGAGCGCTGTTCAGGATGATGCTGAAAGAATGATTCAGCGCTATGCAACAGCACCTCCGTGACTCGCTCACTGGTCCGGGCCGTTGTGCTACGGTGGGCTTGCGGCTTGTCGAGTCCCAGCACATCGTTAAGCACGGTGGTGCATTCATCCCCGCTGAGCGCGTGCGCAATGCACTGAAGCGTGTCAGAATCAAGCATCTGCTGTAGACGCTTTACCATCCCAGGATCCAAGCACAGCCGCGCCAGCCATGCTCGATCAGGCAGAGTTCGGCTGCGCAAAGCATTGAAGGCCAAGTAATCGATGGTTTGTCCATCATCCGCTTCGCGAGCTGCATCGCTTGCCTGTACCACGGGCAAGCGATGCTCGGGATGGTGTTGAAAAAATAATTCAGCGCTGTGCAATAACACTTCCGTGACTCGCTCATAGGTCTGGACCGTTGTACTGCGGCGTGCTTGCAGCGTGTTTATCTCCGACGCATCGCTAAGCGCATGTGTACATTCATCGCCATCAAGCGCGCGCGCAATGCGCTGGAGCGTGCCAAAATGAAACGTCTGCTGTAGGCGCTGCAGCGTCACCGGATTCAAACACAGCCGCGCCAGCCATGCTCGATCAGACAGGGTTCGGCTGCGCAAGGCACCGAAGACCAAGTGACCGAAGGTTTGTTCATCGTCCGCTTCACAAGCCGCATCGCCTACTTGTTCCATGGGAGAACGCTGTTCAGCTTGTAGGTAGACATGCGGAGTAGATACATTTACCTCATGCAGTCGCCGCCTGAGTTGCGTAATTAGCCGCTGACGCAATTCCGTTTCCCAATGCATATAATTGAGTTCCCCGACATCCAAGACCAATCGGTCCATGGAGAAAGTCAAAGCGTTTGGTGAAAATGACAATACCTGCGTTAGATCATCCCGCAAATACTGGTAAAATAAGTTACGGCAACGCCGCAAGATCACCTTACTTCGCTCAACGGAATGCATGTGTAGAATTATCCGTACACTATTAATAGCAGCAACACTCATTAGTGAAATTCCAATTTCACCATCCCATCACGCCACACTATCATCATAATTCGTTAAGTGGATTACTCATAAACATACGCCTCGCTCCCACTTCCATATTTATATTCTCCCACAAGCAGCGTTTCGCCGTCGCCGCTTACAGCAACGCTGCGGATAAACTCATTCGAAAAACTTAGAATCTGTTTTTCTTTCCATTCCTCTCCCTCTTTCATAAACACACATGACCCCAAAAGCAGCGTTTGGCCGTTGCCACTTATAGCAAAATTATTATCCAAATCACCGTAAGTTTGTTGAGTCGAAGTAACTAGTCTTTGTTTTTCCTCCCACCCATCCCCATTTTTCATATACACATATGCTACCCCAGTCTTCGAATTTATTGTTCCCACAATCAGAATTTCTCCATTACTGCTCATGGCAACGCCACCGCCAGAACCGTTAACACTCTCCTCAACAATCAGCCTGTTTTTTTCTTTCCACTCCTCCCCCTCTTTCATAAACACATATGCCACTATCTTATTATCTGGGCTTTCTAATGCTCCCACGAGCAATATTTGCCCATTGTTGCTCATGGCGACCCTAACACCGAAACATAAATCATTATTCGAAGCAGTCAGCCTTTGCTTTTCTCTCCATTCATCCCCCTCCTTCGTAAACACGTATGCCGGCATTTGTCTATAACGATCATTATTTCCTATAATTATCGTTTCTCCATTTTCGCTTATAGCAAGGCTAGCAACACTAGTATTAGTATCCAGCCTTTGTTTTTCTTTCCACTCCTCTTCCTCTTTCCTAAACACATATGCCGAGCCATTCTGTGACCCCACAAGCAGCGTTTTACCATCGCCGCTTATAGCAACACTGGCACCACCGACATCACCAGCCGAAGTAGTCAACTTTTGTTTTTCTTTCCATTCCCCAGCCTCTTTTATAAAAATATATGCCCAAGAAGCATCACCATTATGATTCTGTGCTCCGATAAGCAATGTTCGGCCGTCGCTGCTTACTGCAACACTAATGCCAAGCGAGTCATCGGCGCCCATATCTGAAGCCACCAGCCTCTTCCCGCTATCAAAATTATACGAATCCAGCAGTAACTGGTAAATCGCCCGTCGGTCATCCTTACACAATTGCTTAAAGGCATTGACTGAAAGCAAATTATCCTTATCAATCTTCAGTCGATGTTCTTCATCAATCTGCAAACCTGAACTCGGATCGATGGCCACGCTCAACCCATTTGAGCTAACGCTAAGCCCTCCTCTCATGTCACCTTCAGATGCCGAATTATCGATTTTCACCGATAGTCTTTGATTACCATCTAACTCCAAGCCTAATCCCGGCTTTTTACTATTATCCGGTTGCGTACCCACAGCAGCATACCCCACCGATGCCATATCGATTAGGTCACTGAAATCTTGCTGCGTAGGGATGCACCCTTCACTGAACCTCTCTTTTAAGCTCTGTGTCGGTGTCGGCGATTGGGTATCGTGCCCCACCGGAGATTGTTTTGGGGCAGCCGAATTCTGTTGCGATTGATTTTCCATATAGATACCTTAAAGTTAAATATTCACTGGATTTCCAGGTACGCAGCGGCTCATCAAGAGCTTGCAGGCCTGAGAACGTAAAGCACTGCAACCTGCTTGATGTTCTCCTCCGTTGCCCATTCGTGCGTCGTTGGATCGACCAATGTGGCGTCAGCCAGCTTCTCACGAGTGATAGCATGCATCGCGCCGATCCCCTCCGGTTCATCAAGCAGCCGACCTAGTGGGAGTGGCCATAACAACGTGTAGGATTTGACCCAAAGGAACACCATCGTTTTGCCAAGCCTGTTGGAAAAGCCAAATTTACTTCTCCATAATGCATTAAATATAACTGTCTCAAAGACGATATCATTGTCAACTTTCAGCATAGTTGGACTGAAGCTGATTTGAATTAGGTTTTGTCGTCCATTATCGTCAAACTTCCTCCCCTGATCGCCCGCATACTCCGATCGAAAAGCCACATCGAGCAACCACACATCGTGGCAGCTATATTGCACGATCAGGAAATTATCTTTAATGCGCTTGACATTACGTTTCAAATGATTATTTTTCTGCGTCTCCAGCTCAATAAACTTTTTATGTCCAGACCGATGTGCTACGATATGCTTGCGGTGTGTTGAATTCCAGTACATCGCTAAGCGCGGCGAGCACTTATCGCCGTTGAGTGCGTGTGTAATGCATTGGAGCGTATCGGAATCAAAACTCTGCTGCAGATGCTTTACCATCCCCAAATTCAAGCACAGCCGCACCAGCCATGCTCGATCAGAGACGGTTTGCTTATCTAAGGCATCGAGAATCGGGAGCGTGATCAGCCGTTGGCGTAATTCCGTTTCCCAATGCGTATAACTGAGCGAAGCGATATCCAAGACCAATCGGTCAATGGAAAAGCTTAAAGCGTTCAGTGAACGTGGCACTACCTGCGTTAGATCGTTCCGCAAGTACTGGTGAAATAAGGTGCGACAACCCTGCAAGACCACCTTACTCCGCTCAACGAACCACATGTATAAAATCATGCGTATACTATTACTAGTGGTAACGCTAATTAGTGATCTCCCAACCTCACCACTCTGTTACGCCACCCTGTCATCATAATCTGTTAAAAGGACGGCTTATAAATATATACCTTACTCTTTCCAGGGGCTCCCACAAGCAGCACTTCACCATCACCGCTCACAGCAACGCTATAGCCAAAAAAGTCGCCCATAACCCCGCTTGAAAAATTCAACTCCTGCTCTCTATAAACGAAATTTCATGGACACAGTAGCAGCTGATAAATCGCCCGTCGCTCAGCTTTACTCAATTGTTTAAAGGCATTAACAGAAAGCAGTGCATCCTTGTTAATAGCCAGTCGATGTTCTTCATCAATCTGCAAACCTGAACTCGGATCGATGGCCACGCTCAAGCCGTTTGGGCTAATGCTAAGCCCCCCTCCCATACCGCCTTCAGATGTCGAATTATCGATTTTTACCGATAACCTTTGGTTGCCATCCAACTCCAAGCACGATCCCGGCTTTTTACTACCATTCGGTTGCGTACCCACAGCAGCATACCCCACCGATGCCATATCGATTAGGTCACTAAGATCTTGCTGCGTAGGGATGTACCCTCCACTGAACTTTTCTTCTAAGCTTTGTATCGGCGTCGGCGGTTGGGTATCGTGCCCCACCGGAAATTGTTTTGGAGCAGCCGAATTCTGTTGCGATTGATTTTCCATATAGATATCTTGGTTAAATACTTACTGGATTTCAGATGTCTAGCGGGTGGTCAAGAGCTTACAGGCCACCCTTTGGTCAAATCGTTCCACAAGTACTGGTGAAAAAAGCGAGACAGCGCTGCAAGACCTCCTTACTCCGCTTAATGGAGCGCGTGCATAGAATCACGAGTACGCTATGTATAGTGGTAACGCTCATTAATGAGATTCCAACTTCACCACCTCATCACGCCACACTGCCGTCGTAATACGCTAAACAGACGGCTCATAAACATAGGCCGTGGTCTCAAGGTAGAAGTTATACGATCCCACAAGCAGCGTTTGGCCATCACCGCTTATAGCAACGCTATAGCCCAAAAAAGTCCCTGCCGAAGCAATCAATCTTTTCCACTATCCAAGGCATCCTTTGGCTTAGGAATGTAAAGCACTTCAGCCTGCTTAACATTCTCCTCCGTTGTCCATTCATGCGTCGTTGGATCGACCAATGTCGCGTCGGCCAACTCCTCACGAGTGATAACGTGCATCGTGCCGATCCCCTCCGGCTCATCAGGCAGCCGGCCTAATGCAAGTTGCCGTAACAACGTGTAGGATTTTTGGCCCAACGGAACACCGTTGTTTTGCCAAGCTTGATAGTTTTGGCTGAACTGCTGAAACTCGTTTTTGTCGAGCCAGTGGATATGCGTAGCGATGTGACACGGAATTTCTTCACGCACGATCTGCTCGACCCAGGCGATTACATCACCTGGCCGAGCGACGTTGAGTAACTGGTCCCGATTAAGAACGATGCCCACTCCAAATGAGAACTGATCCCCAGTCGTATTCTTTTGAATGTACCAGCGATGCGAACTGGACGTATCTGGCCAAGTGGACTGCGAGTCCTTGAGCTCAGCCACAAAGCAACCTTTGGCCACATCAATGGAACGGATTGTAGCATGCAATGGGACATCACTGATGGAGGCGTCAGATTCTTTTCTCCGTGATGCAGTAGTTTGGGCTGGCTCAACAATAATGTCGTTGCCAATTTTCAACACAGTTGGGCTGAGGCTGATTTGAATGCGTTTTTGTCGCCCATTGTTGTCAAGACCATTCTGATCATTCGCATACACTAACCGAAAATCCATATCGTGCAACCACACATCACAGTAGCTACACTGCACGCTCGATAAATTTTTTTTAATACGCTCAGTATTGCGTTGCAAATGAACATTTTGCTTAGTATCCAGCTCAACGAACTTGTTAATTTTGTCCGCCTGAATTACCAAGGCCCAATTAATCTTAACTTGCTCGCCTTTCAATTGAATCAGCTGCCCCGCTTGAGGCAACCATTCGGCCTTGATACTATTAAAAAACAACTTTAATTTACCACTGTCGCTAACATCAACATCAGTCGGTATCTGGTTCACAAAATCTGTATTGGGCGCTTGCGGCAACAACGCTCGATATTCAATCAAGTAAATACCCGATTTATCCGACTGAGAGTCGGTTGTATTATCGTTCGCCTCGATACCGAGCCGAGCCGCAATGCGTTTGAGCAGAGGAAAGGTCTTACCAATCCGAACTTTGGCGCGGTGATAAGTCAAATCGCAAAACTGGGAGAGATAATTTTGCTGCGTTTTAAGGAAATCTGGATCATAAAGTTCTTTGCGTGACAGCACAGCGGGCGCAACTTGGCCTCCAAAATAACGCAGCAATGCATCGATAGTTTCCAGTTCTTTCTTATAATCCTGCTCCTGTTCTTCGACTTTCTGGCGGTCCCGATTAAAGGCCAGGCGCTGAGGAAGCATAGCCAATTGCTGGCGCTCCGTCGTCAGGCAATCCTCAAATAGCTGCAAGAATTGACGTAAATTCTGGCGTTGCAGCTTTTTATCAGTCGTGAGCTTTGCGTCGTCTGATGCATCTTGCAATCCATAACAAGCTGGCAGCAGCGCACTTATGGATAACGCCTGTCCCACATTGCGATCACGCCCCATAGGCAGCGTAGGTAATACATTACCGAGCGGTTCAGAAGTTTTAACATAACGACGGATGCTTTGAACTTCAGGCAACAAGTGTTGCCCACGCTTAAACAGTTTGACTGGTGAGTCCTTCCCTGCCAATATCTCAATTGGCTGATCACCCCAAGCCACGGGGTAGTGCTGTGCTGGTATATCTTGAGTCCAGCCAGTGTTCTGTCCGCAATGCAATGTGCGGATCCGCGTAATACCACGCACGTTCAATAAGTGACAGGCCAGCCCGCTGATGTCTACGGTTTGCTTGTTACGATAATCCACTGCTGGCGGCAACGCAGTAATCCAGCCATGATTTAGATAGGGGCCGTCGTAAATATCGTCGGTAGACCACCCTTGCGCTATCAGCGCATCGGACGCCGAGCGTGCCGGCTTCGGACTGATCCAATCATCGACGAGTGCGTAAAGATCGGCCATCACGCGCTCATAGTCTTGGCAGTCGTCGTCCAGATCCACTTCCAAGTGTACGTTAACAGGCTGCGGCTTCAGCCAAGTGATGGTTCGCACCTGCTCGCAAATATTTCGATTCTCAAATAAAAACTTATCTAGCGCCTCTTGAGCCTGCCCTAAATTAGCATTTCGATTAGGTTCGACAAAGAGTTGATAACCACCTAATAAATGAAGCTTCTGTGCTGCATCTTTGTTACTAAACTGGAATTGACGCGTTTTAACGTTATACCAATAAGTGTAATATTGTTCGTCGGATTCACACACCAACTGAATATTTCTAAAGTAGAAAGGATCACTTTCTTTATCGCTGTGCAGATCCAGCAAGGCACGCCGATAATCTTCCGCGGTAATCGGCGTACAGGTTAGTGCCCACTGCGGTCCAAATGATTCTGGAAAAACTCCTTGCGCCTGCCGTGCTTGCGATCCGGACGTGGCCGGCGTGAGTAAGTCTACCAATGGATGGGTATGCCGGTAAGCCAGATCGGACACGCCATAGGTCAACGCTTGCAATAACGTGATACCGGGATCATGTTCAGCCTTGTCACTCCAGGATTTGCTGGCATACGTAGCCAACACCTGGCTCGCCGTTTCCCAAAGGGTATCAAAGTGAATCTGACGCCGCACTGCGGCAGGCACCCGATTCAAGTTGTCTAAAATCAAGTTATCCATCTTTAGCGCGTCTTAGAATAATCGGGAATATCAAGAATCAACACTTCCAGCGCCTGTGCGGTTATCGCCTTCTCTTCGCCATCAAGCTTCAGCTCATTGACACTTTTAACCCATGCCAGTTGCTGAATAAAAGCGAGCAGCGCATAGTAGTCGAGGGATTCGCCAAGCGTTACCGTGCGATGATTTGCATCGTCGGCCCAAGGCATATAGTGGGCTGTTAAAGCGAGTTTGACCTGCCGATAGCCGTAATACGGATTGAGGTTGTCGTTAAAAGTCAACTCATATTCCAGCGGAATCTTTTTATATGTCGGATTGCGTAGCGAGAGCGAGCGTGCCAGCCACGGCGAAGCACGGCTGAGCAGATACTGCTGCATCGCCTGTAGCCGCGCGGGGTTAAACATCGGTCGCAGCGCATCAGTATTATCGCGTTGTCCTGGCGCTGGAATGATGACCAATTGCTGTATCGGCGGCTCAGCCGAATTGCTAGACTTTTGGGGCTGAGTGATCCGTGCGTCATACACTTCCGGGTAACGATCGTGCAGCAGTGCGATAATATCGCGCCAGGTCAACGCGCGATTCCTGTGGTTAAGCCGTCGCGCTATCCGGGCTAAAAACTCGGTTTCATTTTCCGGGCCTCGCCCGCCTTCGGACGGCCACGGTTGCACGATCGTTTGAACCCCATCGCAGGACTCGACAGTGCGAGTAATTGTGCCCGCAGGCAATGCAAGCTCCAGGTCGCCTCCGCTCACACGCGTTGCCGTTACACTATTGGTATGGAGACCGTTAATCCACGGAAAATTCGATACATCTTCACTCTTCGAAGCAACCTCACTGAATTCAGCCTCATGCGCAAATGAACTCCGAATCCAACAACGCCCTGGGGGCATCGCGGGGGCATGAGTGCTCGCGTCGTCGGGGAGCGTGGCCGACCATAAGCCAGCGTGGAACAAGCCATTGGTATCATCCCGCACCTGAGCATCTAAGCTTTTCCACTGATTGCTGTCACACAAATATTCCCAAGCAATTGTATGCCGCTGCGCACTGCTAAGCTGCCAGTGCAAAGCGAGATCTTGGCCAGGTAAAAGATGTTCAAAGCCGAGATAAAGTTGACATTGTTCAACAGCGCCCTCGGCATCTGCATAACCAAATGGCGTCAGCACGTACTGCTTATCGATTTCAGGTGACAGCGTATAGTCGCACTGATAGCCTACACTCAAATTTTTGAATTGAGGTGTGTACGGTGGATTGAGCACCTTTTTACTATCTTCCTCTGCAGGCGCGGTTAAATATTGCCAATATTCTTTATGCAAAAAGTCCTGTCCCGCCAATTCCAGACGCAGATATTGTGGCCATTCTCGAGGATCAAGGCTGGTAGACGGCGTAGCATTGAAGCTCGAGAACGTAAACTGCAACGATTGCGATGTTGGCTCACCTGTCGTCTCAATACTAGAAAAAATTGGATGGATCTCGCTCCATGAGCTTGTTGTTGAGCCAACCGTCGCTTTAAGTTTGAACGCATCATTATCTTTTACATTGTTTACATCCTTATAATTTTCATACCATTTTGAAAAAGACACCGCAGGCAAGTCCAACCACTCCGGCATAAGAGTCAGCTTGATCTCGCATTTTGGCTTATAGAAATCAGCAGCAGTCAAATACACGCCGCTGCCAATCAACGGTTCCATACCAAAAGGGTAGACACGCTCGGTCAACTTGGCAACCCCGTCGTCGGTGCTCAATCGTGCGTCGGGTAATTGCTCGACCTGGATGCTTAGCTGCTTAATTTCGGGCACCGCTTGGCCACTAGGATCAATGAGCTTGAGCAGTGGCGCGGTATTGGTAAAACCGTCCAGCCCTGGCGATGCACTGATCGCTGGCGCATCGACACCCAATGTAAATTGAGGATCCGTTTGTCCAGTAGCAGTCGTATTAGGCAATGGAATCCATTTCCCATTGCTGCTGGCATACGCTTGTAACTGCGTTACGTTATCCACTTTTCCACCCAACTTGAGCGTCAGTGTGCGTGTGCCACCCGATAGCGCCAGCGCGGGAGTACTGAGCACCCGGCCCGTGACGATGGGCTGATCGCGCACATCATCTTGCTCAAACAGCCGAATGCCTGCGGTCGGCCAGGGCTGCTGGGCGCTATACACAATACGATAAATGCCAGCCCCACCGCCCGGCGTCGGCTGACACCAACGCAAGTCGGTCCACCGGCTCTGGTTGGCCAACAAATTTTGGTCTAGCTGATAGCGCCGAGGCGTGCCGTCACTGTCTTGCCCGGCGTCGACCAAGAGTCCAGCTGGCAACATCTTTTCAGGTCTATCGTCATTGAGCTGGAACGAAAGCACTACCCGGTCGGCAACGCCTGCACGCTCGCGCAGTCCTAAGACCTGGCGATAATAAAACTGCCGGTGTTGTGCAGGCAGCGCGTTTAATAACGCCCGCGGTGTTTGCAGCAGTTGCAAAAACGCTAACAGCAACGCCTGATGAGGCGGTAATTGACCATCACTTTGCGTTGGGTCCTCGACCAACTGAATCAGACTCTCGACGCCGTCTGGAAACAGCACGTCTGCCCAGGAATGCGTGGCTGACGGATCCTGCGGCGTCTCAAACTGTATTTTTTCGCACTGCTTATGCCAGTCACGCAAATGCCGGGCGATCGTGCGATCATCGAGTACAAACGGTGTGTCTTGCTGCAATGCCATAAGGTCAAGTTAAATCCAAGTTGCCCAAGATCCAGATATGCCGGTCTAACCCGCTCGCGCAAACACTTGGGTCGTCATAAAGCGTCCTTTACCCATTGTTGGCGTTGGCACATCAGGGGTGTTAGGCGGATTAGTCATAATCGCCGGCTGCGTTGGTGTAAAACGGGCGATAAACTGCTGACCTTTAAGCAAAATAGGCGCACCACTGCTGCAGCGCGGAGCTTGCTGATTAGGCAACAGTTGCAGAATGCTCACCAGTCCTTGGCCGGGACTATATCCAGGTATCAAATATTGCGCCTGTGCTTGGACTTTTTTCTCATCACCCAGCACACAAACCGGACGGCCGCTAACCGTTGCATGACCGCTGCCCCGAATCATGACCGGGGCAGCGACAACCACTTGCCGATTGCCAAACATCGGTTCAAACAGCAAAGTATCGCCATCCACCACAATGATGCCGCTCACACGAATCCTCCTGCACGACCGTTACCGATATCTAACTGACCATTGAGCCTATGCACGCTGTCTGCACCACGAATACGGTAAGCGACCTGAACATGCAGGTGATTTGGATGTTCCGGACCCTGTGTAAACGTTACGTCCTCGACGATCACTCGCGGCTCATGCTGTAATACACTGTCAATGATCCGCGTGCGCAACTCCGCGAGCAATACTTCACTGATGTTTTCGAAAACAGCCGACTGTAAATCACATCCGTAGTGGGGCCGCATAATGCGTTCACCGGGCTGCGTGCTAAAGAGGATTTGCAAGCTTTGCTCGATGTCTTGCTGGTCGGTCACCATTTTTACCCCTTGTTTGGTAAAGGTGATTGGAAAACACCAACCACGACCATATAGGTCTTTGCTTCTATCACTCATCGCTCTAACCACGCATGCTTTAATTAGTCAAGTCTACTTTGGCACCTTTAAGCGTGACACCCATCGTGCCTTCCGCCGTAAATTGCTGCTTTGCCTGGATAGCGACTTTTTGTCCGTTAATCGCGATATTCTGCTCGCTGTCGATCTGCCCACCCTTATGCAAAGTCAACCGATCTTTGTCGCTCTCGAGCACAGCAGAAGTTTCTTGTGTATCAAACACCAAGCCCTGTTGCTTTTCACCTCGCACGAAGATTAGGGCTTTTTTTGCGTTTTCTTCACTAGGAGGAAATGGCGCTTTGTTTTTGGGATTATGCATTGCGCCCAGTATCACCGGATAGCGTGGATCTTCATCCAGAAACGCCAGCACGACTTCGTCGCCCGGTTCAGGATACAAGCACAGCCCGCTACCGTTGCTCGCATATGGCGCACCCAGCCGTGCCCAGAGCGGTTGAGTGCCCAGCACGGGAACACTGACGCGCAGCCGGTTAAGATTGCTCGGATCAGCTTGATATTTCTGTACCACGCCAATCGTCAGTCCAGGAGCACGTGGCAACAAGCCGGCATCGACCGCGCGCAATGCATCCTGGCCGATCGCCACAGTGGTCCGCAATGCACCCCGTTGCCAATGGTGCCGCACTTCGCTAATGATGCCTTTACCTTCGAAGTGCTTTCCAAAACCTTCGAGCGCTAACGTCTGTCCCAACTCGTACCGGAGCGATTCGGCCGAATCCAGCACTGTCAAACGCGCCTGCACAGCGGCGGCATGTTGCGCGAGCAACCGTGCATCGGCTTGTGCCTGTGCTTCAGCTGGCGTCAATGGCACCGCATGGCTTAATTGCCAAGACAGTGAACTCAAGGCCGCAACCTTGGTAGGATCCAAGCCTCCTTGGCCCAGACTTGAAGCGTTGGCCCGCACTGTACGCGACATCGCTTGTTGTGCAACATCCCAATAATTCACTGTCAGCGATGACGGTTGGGTCTCGCCGCTAAATTGCCATTCGGCATCAATAACTGCCGCCTGCGTATCCGACGATCGGCTGGCCATAAGCGTATGATCGGCGCGGGCCGCCAATTTCGGGAAACGGCACTCGAGTTGCTCAGGCTTGGGCAGCAGCCATACGCCGTAGGCGCTTAACCGGCTACGCAGCCATTGCCAATCAGAGCACGCCCATTGAACCAGTTGCGGATGCTTAACGGTCATGCCATCGATTGTGCCAACCGGGATGCGCTGTGCTTGCAGCAAGTGTCGCAGGATATCGGCGTCGCTCTGGTTTTCGAATAGCTGGCTGCGATAGGTGCTCACCAGCCGATGCAGCGGGTGCTTCAGCCGTAGCACGAGTTGCCGGTCGTGCCAACGCCACGTCTGCTGCACGACAACGCCAGAAAACAGCGTTGTCTGCTTGCATTGGACATGCACCTCCGTACCCGGCTGGCAGCGTGCCGCATCTTCCGAACTATGCTTCCAGAGATCACTATGCGCATCGCCCGTCGGCTCCAACACTAAATATGCTGATGGGATATGCTGAACCGTATAACGTGTCTCGATCCGCACGGGTTTGAAAAACTTAAGTGGCTGGCCCTGAAACAGTGTCGTCAGATCCGTGGCTGACCCGCTGCTCATGACACCTCTCCACCACTTATTGGCCAGACCAACGTTTGTCCCGGCGCGATTGCACCTAGATTGTCCAGATCATTCGTATACGCCAAATCCAAATAATCCACCGTGCTCGACTGCGCACTCAATGCACCGCTAGCAATGAGTGGCAGCGTGTCTTGCCCCTGCACCTGTACGGCTGATGGAGGCGGTGTTAAACGGCCTTGCGCGGACTGCTGCAGAACAATGCTACGGTCTTCTTTCAACACCAGCGTCACAATGGCCCGCAGCGGAGCGCCATCTCGGTCGAACAACGTGTAATACACGGACATACTGGCCATCCGCCCAGCAAAATAGCCATCACCGTGCCAACTGAGCTTACCCCATTTGACTTGCAAAAAGCGTGTCTCCTGGCTACGTCCGTCGACAATGCCGCACAGCGCCCGCAATGCGGTTAATTGAGTGTCGACCGGCTGGATATTGCCTGGTAGTTGGCTGTCGAAAAGCAGCTGCAGGCTTAGCCGGCCTGGTCGCAGCCCGGTAAAATAGTTAACCTGCGACGAGTCATTTAACGCCTGGTTTTCTTGATAATCAGCCTCATAATTCAATTCGAGCGCCTCGGGATTATACATAGCTTGGATTTGACCGATTTCACGCTTGAGGTCACGGTCTAAATAAGCACGGATCGTGAGTTTGGCCAGGCTGCGCTCGAAGGCTTTCATAGATGTCGCTCTCCATTTTCCCGCAACTCTTCCCGAAGTTGCGTCAGTACACGGCGCACCACCTCCTCGATGAGCCGCTCTTCTTGCTGCAGCGTGAGCCGTGTTTCAGCATTCTGCATCGCTACTGCTGGCGCAGCATCGACTATCCGTGCTTCGATAACCAGCTCCCGAATTTCGAGCGTCATGCTTTAGCTCCTAACCAGTGCATCTCACGGTAAGCTAACTCCAGTGTATTGATCAACACAGTGTTACTGGTTGCATCCAAGTCGCCTGTCTGCCAGCGTACTGGCAACGCCTGCGTAAAGGTCCAACTGCATACTGGAACATCGACGTGATTCATAAGCAACACGACCACATTGGCGTAGCGGCTCTTAAATTCACTCAGCACATCATTGAACGTCCAGGTCAGCGGCGTCAATGTCATCACCCCTCGCTCCAGAATTAGATTGCCGTGGACAACTCGCTCGGGCAAATGCACGTTACCAATGTTGTCTCCCCCTTCATGCCGGCTGCTAATTTGTAATTCCCGGCTCAGGCCAGAGATGCGCTGGAAACGGAAATCCACTGGGCTGGGCACTTTGTCAAAGAAGATAGAGGCGATAAAACGGTGCGCTACCGCGGGTTCAAAAATATCGCTCATCGCATCACACTCTTATGCGGAGGCGCCATGTCAGGCGTCATCATTCTCTCCGAAGTTTGAAGCTGCAGGCGCAACTCGATAAATTCGGCTGGATAATAAGCAGCAAGAAAAACCTTCATGATCAAACGGCCGGCTTGAACATCTTCTTCGGTCATGCTCTCGCCCAACCCCAACAACAGCCGGAAAGCTTCATCTTCTTGTGCGCCAAATAAGCCGCCAGCCTGCCAAAGTTGGCGCAGCCATGCTCGTGCCAACGCCTTAAGTTTGAACCAGGTGATTGCGTTGTTGGGCTCAAACACTGCAAAGCGACCAATTTCGCTCAGATGCGCTTCAATGTAGGACAGCGTCCGGCGCACTTGCACATAGCACCACGGAGGAGACTGTATTAATGTGCGACATCCCCAAACACGCACACCACGCGCGGGAAAACTACGAATCAAATTAATGTTCGGTTCCTGGCCGAACACACCAGCCTGTTGGTAAGGTCGTGCGGGGCGGATCACGCGAGCCAAAAGCACATTTGCGGGCGCTTTCCAGATCCCACGTCCACGATCCGTACATTGAATAGCCGCTGCCAACGCGCCTGACGGAGGCACGGTAATCCAGCTGCCGTCGTCTTTTGCATAATTGGTGACCAACTGTGGCCAGTAGGCTGCGCCGTGCGCCAGCGCTTCGCCCAGCCCCGCCTCTGCGATGCGGTCCAAACATTGGCGAGCCACATCGGGATCCGACGGCGCATCGAGCAGTGCAAAAACACCACGCTGGTGTCGATGAACGCACAACATCTTTTCCCAAACCCCAGTCCACAGATCGACAAGCACATCTTCATCACCTGATTCCAGCAGTACTATATCTGGTATTGCCAGCAAGGCGGCCTCGGATGCCTGAGCTAATGCACTTACCAAATCAGGCTGCAACGCCTGTGCGATTGCTTCCTGTGTCGCCTGCTTAACTGATGCATACGAACCGACCGACAGCACATAACATCGGCCGCCGCCATTATCGAAATAGTGCCGTACGGTGTTATAAAGTGCTAGACCGCAATCTTCTGGTGGAGCGCCGCCAAGCTGATCTTCATAGTCTGCGAAAGTACCGAGGTTATACACAGTCGGCGCTTCGCTTTCCTTTTTGGTATACCCAACAAACAATGGCACTGCCGTAGGCAACTCCGTTGGCATTGGCACGGCCGGCTCCTGGGAAAATACCACGCCGGGTGGGAAAGGAGAATCCATGACACTCACTCAAATCGCAGAATGACAGCGGCGTGACGCATTACCGTTCATGACGCGCCGCCTCCCAGGATTTGTGAAAACTGCAAAATAATAAATTCGGCGGGACGTGCTGCGGCCATTCCTACTTTGACAATCAGCGTACCCGCATCGATGTCACTCTTGGTCATTGTGATGTTCTGGCCAATTTGCACGAAATATGCTTCGTCCGGCTTGGCCCCCACTAATGCACCCAAGCGCCATAGGCTGTACAAGTAATTATCGATTGCTGCGCGCACTTTTTCCCAAGTGGGCGGGCTATTCGGTTCGAACATCACCGTGCGCATCGCCTGCTGGATATCGCGTTCGACCGAATTGAACAAACGACGCACTGGAACATAGCGCCATTCGGGATCCTGGGCAGCAAGCGTGCGCGCTCCCCAGACTACAAAGCCTTGGTCACTGAAGGCGCGGATGGCATTGATGCCTTTCTCATTGAGTTTACCCTGGTCAGCCTCCGTCACAGTAACAGGTGTGAAAATGGGCTTATTACCAGCTGTTGCCACCTGCACCAATCCAGCGACATTAGTCAGCGCCACATTGGCCGGCGCTTTCCACACGCCGCGGTTTCGATCGGTTTTGCAATAAACGCCCGCGATCGCGCTACTGGCACGCAAATATACTGGTGATTCTTCTAACTTCGCTTTTAGCGCTTCGCCAATCTTTTTACAAAGGTTTTGACTGACTGTATCCTGCTTATCCTTGAGGTCGACCAGGTTGTTTACGCCCGGATAGCCCGTAATGGTAATCAGTGCGTCATCAACATGTGGCCGTTGGTAGGTCGTTTTCAAGCTTGGATAATATACAGCGACTTGCTCGCTCACCAATCCGCTGGGCGGCTCACTATCGTAACTATCAACCAGCAGAAAGTAGCCTTTTTTCTTATTTAGGAGCTTGTTTAACTCACTATAAATGCTTTGATCCTGCTTATTATCTGTTACCTCGCAATAACACAGCAAAGAAATTTCGGAGCAAGCTTCGATAGCAGGAACAACAAACGCTTTTTCATCCTTTCCGATTTTATCCAACGGCAAGATATAGCAGACCCCACCACCATTATCGAAATGATGCCTAACAGATAAAGATCCCAAATACTCTTTATAATCAATTGTAACAGCGTAATCTGAACCCTCGTTTTCCTGCTCAGCACCTCCGTCCAAAGATGTCGATTTACTGCTTTTCTTTACTGCTACTTTTCCCGGTGGAGTTACTGTAACAGCCGGGACAGCAGAATCGCCAAAGTTCTGTTTAAACTCAAGCCACGTGTTGACTCGGACGCATTGTTTCGGATCCGCCCACGTCCCTTGCGGAGTTCTGAATACGCCTACAAATACAGGCACCGCTGTTTTGCCTGCTGGCACGCTCATTGCCAGTGACTGATCTTCTTCGATATATACACCTGGATAACTGACATTCGTTGGCATCATAGCCTCACACATTAATCGTTATTTCAGTCCGCTTCGTACGCGATGCCAGCAGTGTGTCTTAAGCAGTAGCCATATCTTGCGTAAATTGGAGAATGATAAATTCTGCCGGACGCACCGCAGCCATACCGATCTTGACAATCATTTTCCCTTGCAGAATATCGTCATCCGTCATCGTGACGCCCCTACCGATCTGCACAAAATAGGCCTCTTCCGGCTTGGGGCCCATCAACCCGCCTTGGCGCCAGATACTATGCAAATAATTGTCAATCGCCGAGCGCACCCGCTCCCACGTAGGTTGACTGTTTGGCTCAAACACCGCGACGCGCATCGCTTTTCGAATATCTTTTTCAACCGCACTAAATAGGCGTCGCACTGGTACATAGCGCCAGCGCTTGGTATCGGTGGCCAATGTGCGCGCGCCCCAGATCATCGGATCGGTGCCTTGAAACGCCCGGATTATATTGAGCGGTTTCTCGAGGGTGTTATAGATGCCCTGCACCGTGTCCGACACATTTTGATTAGGCCGCACCCCGCCTTTCAAACCAATATTGGCCGGCGCCTTCCACACTCCGCGCTCTCGGTCTGTTGTGCACACTGCACCGGCCACCGCAGCGCTCGGCGGAATCGATATCGTCGTCCATTTCGCAGTCAGCCACGGCCCATAGACGGCCGAATAGGATGAGTTATCATAGCCGTCCATGAACGTGGAAGGCACCGCCTCTTCTAATTTTGTCTGAGGTCCATCAAGCAATGCGAACCGTGTTTCCCCTGTCGTGCATAGCTTACCGACCGCCGCTTTCACATCTTGGCCGGCCGCAACAACCAACGTGATGTCGTCATGCCCTGGCACTTGATCTTCCAACTTATCGGTCGGGCACACATACGCATAGCCTCCACCGTTCTCAAAATACGTTTTCAATGACACATACAGCAAATCCGTTTCTGAAGGCTGTGAGCCAGCCAACGTCATAAAATCCAGCCACGAGTTGATTCGCACCGCCGTGGGGTCCTTAATCAGCTTGCCATCGTGCGCGAACACCGGCACGGCCGTCGCACCACTTGCAATAGATAAAGCCAGGCTGGCATCTTCTTCAATATAGACGCCAGGACAATTGTAATCACTCATCACACACCCCTCAAATCAAGTCACAGATCAACTAACGCCGTATCCATGAGCCACATACGATCAGTGGAATACCACCGTCAGGCGGTCCGCTGACAACGTCATTTCTTCAACGGCCACCTCATTGCTGCTCGCATCGAAGCTGGGTGCCGACAACCTCGTGGGAAATGCATCCGTAATATTCCAGGTAACCAATAGCTCATTGCCAGCATCATTGGTCAGGCTGATCGAAATATCTTTTTTCTCGACTTGGTTCAAAGAAATCGAGTTGATCCAGTCATACAACTGGCTACGCCCTTTAAAAACGCCACGACGCAACGTAATGGTCAATGGTTGACGCTGACCAGGCATCCGGCATATCTGACCTGTTCCATCTTTATACTCAATTGTTTCTACTCCTAATTCTAGACCCGAGACGGCACTAAACGCCATTTCCTCAGAGCCGACTACCACCTTAAATCGATAAGTGGGAATGGGGTAATTTGTTGCAATTTTTTCAGCCGTCGTAGCCATTAGCATTCCTTATCATATTTAACTGGGACTCAACTACTTCTCCGTCGAGCAAAGATGTATTGGTTATCCCTGCTCGGAGCAAGCGGTTGCTACACATCAATTCGTATGAGATGCGCCCTTTTCACTTCACACTGCTTCCTCTCGTTAACGCCTAAACTACCGCACTCGCCTGCATCATTTAAATAATATTTATGATTTTTTGTTCGCTGTAGTGGGCAACGTTGCTTGAGCAGACGTCGGTGCACCATTCATCGTTTGGGTCGTCACATGCGTGTCCGGATCAGTCGCGAAACTGGTAATCACCGCCGCCTGCTTGGTTGCCGTCGACGACGAGCCAAAAAAGAATTCTTTTGCTCCTAGCACCATCGCAATTAGCACCCCCTCAATATTGCCAAGCACGCCAAAGGCGATCGGATTGACGGGTATGCGAGCGAACAACAACCAGAAATGCGCACCAATCACCAAGAATAAGCCAACTGTGTACAGATAGGCCAAGTTACGCGGAGTGTGATCGTGCTCAGTCAAAGCCATTTGCCGGGCATTGGCGCGATCGGCCGCATTCGTCTTCGCAGTTTCCACGTCGGCCGTAATGCGGGTTTTTTCCACATCGGCTGCAATGCGCTGCAGATCAACCTGGCTTTCAACGATCGACTCCTGAAACCGGTAAGCAAGGTCTGGGTTTGCCTGGATCGCGGCCAGTGCCTGTTCCGGAGTGCTCGTGCCCGTGACAGTTTGGGCAATATTGACCACTTTTTGAGCCACTTGCTCGGCTCGACTGCCGCCAATCCAATGCGCGATCTGCGGCGCGAATTGCGCGAGTGCGAGAACAATCGGTAACATGGTCAGGCTCCTGCCACTCTTAAGTTAGTCGCGATGCGTCGCGCCCAGCCGCGGCCAAAGCTCGGCCAAGTTTGCAGTGCGGTCAAGTAGGTCAAGCGCGCGGCAATAAAACGCATAATGAAAAGCTCAGGATCGACGGCCTGCACCGCAGCGATCGTCTTGGGCCCGAGTTTGCCGTCAGCGAATACGCCACTGGCCTGCTGCATCCAGATAACAACGTGACCACCGTTGTAATTGGCATCAAAAATTTGAAACGCGACCCGTGCGTCATAGCGGTCACAGTGCAATGGATCCCAGTACAGGGTCTTGGCGATCTGTTTCGCTGTCTCACGTGGTAACTCCCGCATCGGGCCAGTATAGCCCCATGCGCGCGCGACGCGTTGGGTCACGCCCCACATCGTCTCCCCTCCTGGATCCTGAGGATTATTGGAATAACCGCCTTCATTGCCAATAAGCTTATCGAAGGCGTCGTCGAAAACGCTCATACCTTTTTACCCCAAAAAGAAACACTTTCGCTTCTCACGCAAAGCGATTCGTGCACCAGCTGGATTAAAGCACCGCATCACGCCGACACACGTCAGCATGAGCCGTTCAACAATGAGCAGAAAAGTGGATATGCTTGATCAGTTATCACGCGGCGTTATCGCCATGCCATACTCGTGGAACTGATAGTAGGGGGGAAGACTGAAGGTGTACTGCGCACCTGAGAGAGTGTCGTTGAGTCAAGCCAGTATTCTCTTTCATTATTGTGCCCCAAACATCGCTTGCATGGATCGAAGGACGGGGTACTGTACCTGCTCTCAGCGAATCGTCATGCCTCCTTTCGCTGCCCGCCCCTTCGTCCGGACGGGAGGGAATTTCTCACAAGTTCAATAAAATTTCAAGCTTTTTGAACTGCGACATCTGTCCCATCGTGTCATCACGCTATTGGCACACCCGCTTATGTCGTCCAGATGCAGTGCACGATTGACCGCCCCCAGGATCCTGAACAGCTCGCACCGCCGGTACATCACCGGCTTGACCGGTGCATAGCGCAAACGTGATGGTTTATGACCGCTTGATCATCTCAGCAACTTACATCTCATCCGTCCGCGGATTTTCGATAGTTCTAAGTCTTTTTACAATGTAGTTCTAAATAATGGCGCACATTCCGATGAACTATGTCGACGTATAACTTTGCAGGTACACCCTATGGAATCAGTGCCGTTCTAAAGTGGAAATTTCCGGCTCTTTGGAGTAAGCTGAATCGGCCCGGGGCTTGCACTAGCAGGCGAACTCGGCAACCGCACGAACTGCGGCGCATAGTCAGCTCATGCCCACACTGTCTCTGCTGGCGATACCTTGCACTGCACATACTGTCCAACCAGCAACGTCAGCTCAATCTGCGGTAAATGCTGCAGCGGCGCCAGCCACAACTGCGCGCATTCCGGCCAAGGGATGATCACCACTCGCGTCGTTACATGGCACACTCGATGCATGGACTTTCGCCCCTGAAACTTACCCGACAGTCAATAGCCGCGCGCTGGGGCCAGGTCACACAACCGGACGAGCACTAGCAGGTATTAAGTATCGTAGACGCGGCATGCGCGTATGCCGCGCAGTAGCGCGTTCAGGGGCGCATACCGACGATGCAAGTCACGAACAGACACCGCTAATCGTGCCTTGTGCCGTCGAACGTAATGTCCGCAGTAATTTGGCTAAGACAGGCGCGTTTATTGCTTTCCCCCTGTCTGTTCCTGTCTAAAGAACGCGCTCTGGCCGCGGTTAACGTCGATGTTCTGTGCAAAGACCGTGAAATACAAATTAAATGAATTGAGAACGAAATAAGCTAGATTAAAACAACGAGGACCCATTGGACATCAAGCCCTGTTGCCCACCTCACGAATCGGGAGCTCCGTGCGGCCGCCACAGTGGCGCAGCAAGTCGCGCAACTCATTGATCACTGGGAACACCTCGTGATTCCAATCCGCACCCTGCCTGTCGTGGGCTGCTTGCTCCTGCTCCACGACCCAGCGGTCCTCCTTGAAGATGCGCTCGGTGAACCAAATTAGCAACGGCCAGGCCAGGTCCAGCGCGAATGGTATTTTCGGCTTACGGATGGAAAGCAGGCCGAACGTGCGGTTGGTACGCTGCGCCGCATCCAGCGGCACATACACGATCCACAAATCCATGACCAGCGTGCCGTCCCCCGACCGGATCTGCAAAGTCTGATATGGATAACAGGTGCGCACCACCATCACGCTCTTGTCGGCTTGGCGCCAGCAAAAATGCGGGCGCCAAACACCAGCGCCTCACCCATCGGCTGGCTGCCCGCCATGCGCGCAAATATGTAGTTCACTTCCATCCAGTCCTCGCCACGGCTTCGGCCCACGCAGCGTGCGCGCATCTGCCCCATCTGCCGCCGGTGCAGAAACTGATGGTTCATGTCCATCAAGTTCTCGTGCATGAATGAGTAGTGGCACTTGACCTCGCGGCCAAAGCGACGCGTCTTGTACGCACTGTCGCCCACCGAGGACAGCATAGGCAGTGGCCGCGCGTCAGCCAAAGCTGGCTCGCCCGGAAAGACGAAGATCAGGCCGTGCATTTCACGGCATGGATAGGCGCGCACCCCGTTGGGCAAGCGCTCCCGCCCAAAATACGACACGTCGATGCAGTGGCCGCCGCAATCGTAAGCCCAGCCATGATAGCCGCAGCGGATGGACTCGCCTTCGACTACGCCCGCATGCAGCGGCACTTGCCGGTGCGCACAGCGATCTTCCAGCGCGAATAGTTTGCCGGACGCGGTGCGCGCTAGCACGATCGGATCGCCTGCAAACTGTACACCGAGCGCCTTGCTGCGCTTGACCTCGTGAGACCAGGCCAACGGATACTAGTGGTCCGGGTGAATCGGCACACGGCGCAGATCGCGCACCGAGGCACTGGCAGGCAGGTCAATGGCGCCGGTGTCCGGCAAAGGCAGTGCATGCATGCGTGACGCCTCCTTACGTAAAGGTACTTCGAGGGTCGTAGCCAGCAGTCGAGTCGGCGAACGGGCGGATTTGGCACAGTCTACGCGAGTCCGGCCGAAACCGCGCCTTGGCGCTCCTTAGTCGCGGCGTCATCCCGCAGCACGTGCTGCTCGCGCAGCAGCGTGGCCGCAAGCCCATGGAGCGATGCTGGGCGCACGTTGCACATCGTCCACCGGCATGCTTGCACGAGCGGACCCCACGCGATGTCTGAATAGGACGTTTACGTCGGTGCAACGCACCGGTAGACGAGCGCTAGCCGCTTAAGCTGATCACTGTCATCAGCTCCCCCTTCTGCCGCACAGGCGCTGGCACGCCAGTCTTACACTGAAAATGCGCGACGGCATGCGCGACATCCCGCTGCCTGCCCGGCAAGCAAGCCTCACCTTCGTCATGCAGATGATAGGCGACGCGCCCAATGCTGCAACCGACCACGGAGTACTGGACGCGTTACACCTGATGGTCACGACGCGCGATGCCGCCTCCGTCCCGTGGCTTGACAACGCCATAGCAGCGCGAAGAAACGTTCTGCATGAGGGCCGCTCACCCGCCTTGACGACTTTCCGCTTGACCCTCACGCTACGTCAGGGCTCATCTTTTTGAAACGCTGGAAACGGAGGCAAAGGCAAATGCGCTTGACGGTGGGAGAGTTGGCCAAACGCAGCGGACTGACGGTACGCACGCTGCACCACTACGACGCGATCGGTTTGCTGAAGCCTTCGGCACGCTCCGAAGCGGGATACCGGCTTTATAGCCGCGACGACGTCGCGCGCCTGTACCAGATACATGCGCTGCGTCGCTTTGGCATGTCGCTCGCCGACATCGGAGCTTGCCTGGATCGGCCGGACCATTCGCTGGTAACTATCGTGCAACGCCAGATCGGCACGCTCGATGCACAACTTACGCAAGCGCGTCTGTTGCGCGAGCAGCTTGCGCGCCTGCACGAACAGTTGTTGGTGGGAACCGATCCGGACCAGTCAGACTGGCTAATCACTTTGGAGATGATCACCGTGTATGAAAAGTACTTTTCCGACGACGAACTGAATCGCTTGCCGCTGTACCGCCTCGACGAGGCGCGCGAAAACGAATGGCGCGAAGTGGTTGCGCAGGCGCGTGTGCTGATTACACAGGGCGTGCCACCGCAAAGCGACGACGCGCGAGCGCTAGCCAAGCGGTGGATGGCGATGGTGCAGCGCGACACCGGCGGCGATCCTCGACTACTCGCGAAGCTGAACCGGATGTACGAAGCCGAGCCCACCATGCAGAGCAAGACTGGCATTTCGCCGGACCTACTGCAATATGTGCTGCAGGCGAGTTGGGAAACAAAAATGGCGTTGTACGAGAAATACCTACTGCCTGATGAAGTGCGTTACATGCGCGCACATTACAGTAAGCGCGCGCATGAGTGGCCGGAGCTGATCGGGGCATTGCGCACGCAGATCGAGCAAGGCGCCGAACCGTCCGCCCCTGCGGTACGGCGCCTCGCACAACGCTGGCTTGAGCTGTTCCGTTCCTACGCCGGCGACGATCCTGCCACCCAGGCGCGCTTCAGGCTGGCACACGAGCAGGAACCGGAGCTGCTTGAGGACGCGTGGGCCGACGCGCCGATGCTCGACTTCCTGAAACGCGCGGTCGCCGCGGCCTCCCCCGCGTAACCACCGCGGCCCGATCTCACGCCGGCTGCACGACAGGCTGCCGGCGTGCCGCGACGGCAGCGTATCGCCACCGGTTTCATCGATCGCGCGCCATGCCGCCCGCGAGCGTTGCACGGCGACATCCCGCGGAAACAGCGGTGCAGTCTCGTCGCCGTTGGAGTCCTCGATTGACCAGCAGGTCAGTCACCGCAACAATCTCACGCAGATGCCCGAGCACGACGCCGCGGCAGACTATGTCGCCCATACGAGCGCGCGACCACGCAAAGTCGGAACTAGTCGTTGCGATCGCCCCGAAACCGAGAAGTTGCAGATAGCGGATGCTCCCTACGGCTGATGCATTCGGTAAGACGACGCAGCCGGATTGATGCAGTTGTCGAAAGGCGGCGGTGCGGGACATTTCGTCTCTGTCTGCAAAGGGGTGGCGTAGTCCGGCACACATCGACCCGATGGCACGCCGGGGACCTGCCACGTCGATTAATGACCATTGTACATCCCGAGCCGGCGGCTCGATGTTCGCTTTCGAACCGCCTCCTTCGCGAATCAATCGTGCGCCAATGGCCGCTCCGTCATAGTGAGTGTCGCGGAGAACACCCGCGTACACACCACTAGGGCCTTCTGGCCCCTACTTTGTTGGAGGATAGCAATAAGTGTCAATGCTCCTGGCGCTGCGGCTTCTGGCGCTTTTAATAAGGATGATTTTGATAAGAAATTTGATTCGATGACTGGCAAGCAAAAGGAGGCCTACCAAAAATTGGTTGACGAATTTAACCGAACCGCTTTTCAGGGAGCTGCTCCAAACTTGAAGCCCGCCCTCGACTAACGCTAATACAGACCAGCGACGCGTCCATGAACGACCGCCGCGTCGCTGGAAAACGCCTTTACGGTTGCGCGCTGTGTGGACCGTAAAGCACCTCTACAAAAGCCGCCCTGCATCGTTGAAACAGGTTACGTATCGACATAAGTAAAGTATCGACAAGGCATCCTCCGACGCAGTGGGTCGAGATCCTTGCATTTCTATCACGAAACACCGCCGTCAAGCTTGCTGTACCGGACCACAGCATTGACCGCACCGGTTGTGGACTTTGGAAAGTCATGGCACGCGGCAAGCAGCGCCAGGATTCGATCGGTTACAGCCACGAAACGGGCCTCTTCCAACACTTGGGCGTCGTCGGGCAGCGGCAATTCGCTGCCCAGAAGCAACACCAGCAGCTGCTGATGCGCTTCACCCGGAATGCCACGCCGTCCATTAGCGTCCGTTCATGGACAGCACCGCTGTGCAGCCCCAACGCGAGCAGCCCTGCGTGCGCTCTGACCAAGCGTCGCCATGCTCGAGCCTGCATAGCGTGCGGCTCCGGCGTTTGCCGCGATACCGGTGGGGCTTACCGCCAAGTTGAGGAAGCTAATGATGTAGCGCATTCATTAGTGATACAAAATTTTAATGCAGCGCGACCGACAAGCGCAGCCATACACCAATGAGCTGCTTGCCGAAGTTGTGCACAAGGACACCGGCATTCGCACCGAGCGTTGACTAAGTCATGTCTTCATGATGGACGTGCCGGTCAATCCGGAGTCGCTGTTCATCACCGACGCGGTGGTCAATATCTTCCGACCTCGAACGCTTTCCGAGCTTGAGTAGAAAGCAGACATCGTGCGCAACGCGATTGAGCTTATGCAGACGCCGCGGATCGACCGGCTCAACATGGCGATCTTTTCCGCCATGAAAACCGTGACGTCGAAGATCCCCTCGACGATCAATGCAGCCGCATTGTGCCGTATCTTGGCACACCGACCGGTCAAAGACAACAGGGCAGCGCCGTCCCCTGCGTCGGTGTTGGCAGGCATGCTTAGCCGGACACGATGAAACGCAATACAGGCCATCGCGCCTGCTAGCACACTCACGCCAGCTGCCAAACATGCGAACGGCCAACCCCAGTGCAACGCAACATACGGCAGCAGCGCCACCGACAACGTGCCGCCCTCGGTAAATAGCGAGGCACACCAAACTGTAATAAAGTGTTGGTGTTATCATGGTACAAAAAACTACCATGGTAAATGGCGAGTCTACCCATAGGCTGCCCTTCACAACAAGCCAGCGGCTGTTGCGCTTACCATGCTTTATCCGCCGAAAGCATAACCGCCTCCGCTGACCCCATCAATACTGCTCGCGCTTTCGCATAATCTGCTCACAGTGGCGCTTGACTAGTTGCCCTTGTTCCATCCGGACTTGCCGATGCGTGCAACGTGCAATGCCGGTCACCCGGCGAAGGCTCCGCATGATCTCCCGAGCGGTGTTCGACTTGACCAACTTGCTGGCGCTCGCAGCACTTTGGAGTACGTCGTTTCTTTTCGTGCGCATCGGCGTTGCGGAGTTCGGCGTCGTGCCGATGGTGGCGTTGCGTGTGTCGATCGGCGCCACTTTCTTAATCGCGCTATTGATCGTGCGGAAAGGCGTGAAGGGAAAATGGCGTGATTCGCAACGCAAGCTTTGGCCGTTGTTCGTGCTCGGCGTGCTGAATGCTGCGATGCCATTCTGCCTGTTTGCGTATGCCGTGCCCGCTCTGTCGGTGAGTCTGGCCTGCGTGATCAACGCGACCGCACCGCTGTGGGGCGCGCTGGTCGCGTTCCTTTGGCTCGGGGACCGGCCCAGCATCATGCGAATCGCCGGCATCGTGCTCTGTTTCGCCGGTGTGACGCTAATGGTCGGGAGTCAGATCAGTGCAACGGGCAGCGTCGCAGACGCAGCGCCATGCGCGCGGACCACCGCACTAGCCGCCGGCGCGGGACTCACCGCCACGGCGCTGCTGGGTATCGCGGCCAACTATACGAAGCGCTATTTGTCCGACATCGACCCCTTGATGATCGCGGCCGGCAGCCTCGTCGGCGCATCGATCGTACTGCTGCCGCTCGCCGCATGGGCATGGCCAGCGACACCGGTTTCGATGCGGGCGTGGCTCGCGGCGCTGGCACTCGGCGTGGCGTGCACCGGCGTTGCCTATGTACTGTATTTTCGCCTGCTCAATGCCGGCGGGCCGGCTCAGGCGATGACCGCCACATTCGTAATCCCGGTGTTCGGCATCCTTTGGGATTCACTATTTCTTTCGTTATCCATATCAATATGGATGATGGAATGCTGCGCCATTGTGCTGGTCGGTACCGTCTTGGCCACGGGCTTGATCGAGCGACTGCGTCCACAGCTATCATAGCGACGGGCAACGCGTTGACAGCATGGATGGCGACGATAGTCCCACATACACGCGCCATGTTTCTTGCCATCGCTTCGCTGACACGGGCAAGCGGATACACGGGATCAAAATCAGTTCTCAGTTATCCTGGCTAATAAAGCAACGCGAGTGCGGACAACCAAGCGCCGTTGGAGCGTGCGGCGAAATGCTTGCCGATCGCGTCGACACGTTGGCCGCGCTTCGTATCCGGCAAGCTAACCGTTGAGACCAACACACCGCCACGCCTGAGCACGAACCATGAAGCAGCATCGGCGGTGGCCTCGCACCGCCGATGCTGCCGGCCAAGCGAACACCGCCGGCATCGATATCCAGCGTGCGCAAGCCTGGAAAGAACGGTGGCGTCGCGTCAGGCTCGGCACTATCGGCTGCGGAAAGATTGGCAGGATTGTGCTATTGATCCAGGTTTACGGCGATCTTCTCAGCCCTGGTTAGCTGCTGTCACGAACCCCGCAAGTTCTTGTCCATAACGCACTGGCTCCTCGTAAAAGGGGCTATGTCCGCTCTCGAAGAAAAGCGACAGACGGCTGTTCGCGTGAATCGACTTGATCCGTTCCGACATCGCCAGGCGCACGAGCCGGTCATGAAGGCCGTGGGTTAACAAGATTGGTCCAGAATAGGCTTTAAAGACGGGCTCGAAATCGGGCGTCTGCGTCTTGATAAAGCCCTCGTTCACGGCCCGTGCCGTCATGCCGTTGACGACCAGCATGCGCTGCATCTCCACTTCGGTCGGCGGCCGGTGGAAGCAGGCGGCTAGGAACTCGGCCGTGGCCGCGGTCCGTACGGCGAAATCGTGAGAGGTGGTGGTGCTGGTGAATGCAGCCGCCTCCGCGGTGAGAAGATCCGGCGACAGGTTGGTGACGGCGTCGACCAGATTGACGCCGGCAATGGCGGCGCCGCCATATTTGCGCAGATACGCGCCGGCCACGAAGCCGCCGAGCGACCAGCCCACCAGCACCGGTCGGCGAAGCTTGGCGCCGGCGATAACGGCGGCGACATCGTCCGCCCATCGATCAGCCTCGGAATAGGCTTCGAGCGAAACCGGCTTGTCGGAATCACCATGGCCGCGCAGATCGAAGCCGACCATGCGAAAGTGCCTGAGCGCAGGATCGGCGAACTGCTTCTCCCAACTCAGGCGGCTCTGACGCAAGCCGTGAATGAACAGGATCTCGGGCGCTTGGCTGTCGCCCTGCGCCTCGCCCGCCAGCATCACGCCATCCGCAGAGCGCACGACGAACGGCTCGCGCGACGGTACAGCCATATCCGAAAAGGCGCCCGGTTTGTCGACGGATGCGGTAGCCCCTCGAGGTGCCGCATAGGCGACTGAGGCGGCCAGGGCGGCCGCGCCGGCGAGGAAGGTACGTCTTGAGTGGTTCATGAGTGTCGCTCCATGTTGTTTAGTGATCAATATTTAACTAGGCTTGACTTTTCGTGTCAAGGGCTGTTTAGTGTCGCTATGGAACGAGACTCAAAATCGCGGGGCGGGCGGCCTTGGAGCTTCGACCGGGAAAAGGCGGTGGACACTGCGATGCGGCTGTTTTGGAGGCACGGCTATGAGGGGGTGTCGATCGGCGATCTCACGAAGGAGATCGGGATAGCGCCTCCAAGCCTCTATGCTGCCTTCGGCAGCAAGGCGCAGCTCTATCGGGAAGCGGTGAGCCGCTATGAGGCGACGCTCGGACGCCTCGATGTGGCGTCCATCAACTCGGCAGCGTCGCTGGCGCAGGCGGTGCGGGTATTGCTTGAGGGAGCCGTGAGCGCCGTCACCCACCCTCAACTTGAACGAGGCTGCTTGATCTCAAGCGGCATGATCGCATGTCACCCGGAGCATGCCTTGCTCGCCCGCGACGCGGCCGCGCGGCGTGAGGCCATGCGTGAACGGATTGCGCAAGCGCTCCAGCCCTTTGCGGGGGTGCACGAGGTTCAACGTTTGGCGCGCTATCTGGCTGCCGTCATGCAAGGCATGTCGGTCCAGGCACGGGACGGTAGCACACCGACGCAGCTGCAGGAGATCGTTGAAGAGGTGGTAGCGGGCGTTGCAGCACGGCTTTCCGAGGAGAGTTCGTGATGCGCCGCTTCTTCCGCCAGGCCACCGATATCATCGGCACCGATCATCCCGTACTGGCTGAAAAGTTGCGTTGCCCCAGCCCTGCCCGGATACGCCATACCCAAGGCACACATGCGCTCGCTCGCGACGCGGAGCTGACAACCATGCGGGATAGCCTGCGCCACGCCTCGATCGCAACCATTTCGATCGATCTTCGGAGCGACGAGGTCAAACGCTCCCGGCACACGGATGGACCGTTCGCTGCACCATAGCCCATGCTCATTCCGACAACGCGTTGCCGGTTAAACGTACTTTATTTTTCGTTTTCTAAAGCGATCTTAGATAGCGAGCGCCGTCGCCAGCCAATCGTCGATTGGATCAAGACACGGCTGCACCGGCAATGAAATAACGTCAATCTCAGCGAGACGAAGGGGTAAGGCTGCCCAACCTTACTGGACGACTCGCCTATTAATGATCCCCAGCATTGCGCAAGAGTATCATGCCTTAGACAAATCTTCGAATATCTTTTTGATCATTTTCAGCCCAGATGGAATCTTCGACTCAATACCGTCAAGTTTTTAGGTCATCACATTGATTTTTAGATCCTGTTTTTGGCAAAGAACTATTTCTTTGGTAAGGATTCACTTGCATAATCTTTTGAATTCTTTATTGTGTCCGCGGGCACCCCCTCCCATGCGGCCTCTACGTAAAGATTGTGTAATAAATTTTCTCTACCTTTACCGACGACCCGCGCGCAATAGACAAACTTCGTGCTTTCCAAGCTACGGGTGTACGATGAGGCCTGAGATGGTGAAGTGTCACTCAACTTGCACCATCACTTATTCGATCCGCACGTTGTTTCGGCTGCGTGCTGGTTACCATTGCCAGCTTCGCCCAAGCTTCTTTAAAATTGTGAGTTGCCAACAGAGGATGTAACAGCTTCCGCATATCGGCATTGCACTATCCACCAAGAGCATGGCGTTCACAGTTCATCGCTGTGCTCAGCTTCCCGTTTTCGGCTAGCCTGCTGTGTGGCCTCGCTTCGTATTGCGCCGTTTTTTTATCGATTGCCGAACTTACCGATGGATTTTGATCTGCATGCCGCTTTGAACGACTACCCAGCCTACGTTTGTGCGTTGGAGTCGTGTCCGCAGCCTGCCGCATCGGCCTCTCCGCCGACATTGAAACCAGCAAGCGGTGGGCTGGTGAACCCGTCGGCTAGCCGGCCCACGACATATCATAACCTGCCGTCCGAACTCATCCAGCAGATCGGTGACTACGTGCCCGTCCAAGACGTGGGAAATTTTTCAGCAGTCGATCGTCGTACGTATCATGCGATGCACAGTCGGCGCGTAGTCTACCGCTACTGGCAACGAGCCAACCAAGTCGTCAGTCTCGCGTCAGTCAACCAGCTGCTCAATGAGATGGATGGCACGCTCGCCCATCCGGCGCAGCACATCGAGCCGCTTGAGGCGTTGCGCCAACATTTGGACGCGTTGCCGTATCACGAGCAAGGCGAAGCCTTCAAGCGCATATACGCGGCGGCGCAGCGCATTCCGAAGGATGGCGTGCAGATACAAAAAGCGCTGTTATTGTACTCATTGCCCGGTTTTAATTGGAACCATCGGGATGAATTATTCGACTTCGCTTACGCGATGGCGCAGCGGCGTGCACCCCAGGAGGATAATGTCTGGACGGAACTGGCTAACTGTTTGATATTTTTGTTGGCTGGCTCAGCTGAGTTTGTCGAGCGTTATCAGGCGCTCGTGGCTCGGCTTGGGTCCTTGAGGGTGTCCGAGCAAGCGGAGCTGATCCCGGTATTGTGTAGACAAATGCTTGGCTTTGGTAGAAGAGACGACCGCCTCCCTGGGCTGTATGCAGTGTTACGCGAACACGCGTTGCAGCTGCCGCGCTCTGTTCAAGGCGCATCGATTGGCATGCTAGCCAGTGCCATATGGGTTTTGCCGCACGCGGAGCGGCTCGCACAGTACACGCAGCTGCGTGATGTGGCGCTGTCGCTGCCTGACGAGCAGTTGGAAATTGCGCTATGCTTTCTTTCAAAGGGGTGGGCAGAGTTACCGCGCGAGCATCACGCATATGGACTCCAGTTACTGGAGCCGGCATTGCTGCGCCTACTGCCAGCACAGCGCGCGCAGTCCGTACTCAGCCAATTAGAGGATGTTATGAAATTGTATGAATAAGGTTAGTGCCTAGTATCGGGCAAAATCATGCCATAGCTTCAGTAGTAGGCGAGTGAAAAGGGAATGTGGATTTCCGCTCCTGCCGCCGCCCTGCCGACACGGGTGATCATCGCGGTCACAATATCGAGCGCAAGCGCGGCAGCCATCCGGCTAAAACAGGCCGGACTGCCGCATTTGCGCGAAAAAAGCTTGCACGGCGGCCGAATAGCGACGGCCGCGCCGCACGAATAGCTGAGCCTTGGCGCGCTCGAGCACGGCGTTGGTCGTGCGCCGTGCAACGAGCACACCAGCGGCCAGCTCGCGCTCCACCGGATAGACTGACAGGAATGTCACGCCCAGCCCCGCGCCAACGTAGTGCATCAACGCATCGATCGAATTCGCCGAAAATACGGCATTGAGCCGGATCCCATCTGCCACCTCGGCTTGATGCGTCAGCGCGCGCAGGCCGGTGCCCGCTGGCGCAAGCGCCAGCGGGTATTGCGCCACGGCAGCCAACGACACCCGCGCAGCTGGCCCCGCCAAAGGATGCGCCGCCGCCATGATCGCGCACAGCGGCTGCGGCCGTTCGTGCACGATGCGCACCGCCGGATGGGCGGGCGGACACAGCGTCCAGCCAAGATGCGCCCGGTCCTCGACCACGTGTGCAACCGCCTCTTCCGCCCGGACCGTCTCCATCTGCACGTTGATTCCTGGATACCGGGCGCAGAATGCCGCCATCACCTTGGACATCAATTCGCGCACAAAGCCCTCGCCGGTCACGATCGTCAGCTCACCTCGCTCCAACCCACGTAGTTCGTCCAGGCGCAGCCGCAGTGTTTCCTCCACCAGGCGCCGCTCCTCGTAGGCCTGCAGCACTAGGCGCCCCGCATCGGTCGGCGCGACGCCGCGCCCACGCCGCTCGATCAGCGTGACATTCAACTCTTTCTCGAGCAATTGGATCTGCCGGCTGATTACCGATGCCTCCACGCCAAGCCGTTCGGCAGCGGCGCGCATCGAGCCGGCCGTGAGCGCCGCATGAAAGTAGTGGAGCCGCCGCTCGCTCAGACTCACCATTGGCCTCGGCATTGACATTTGCTCAACGCGATTCTACGCAGACAGGCGTTGCTTGCAACATTGTGTAGGCAAACGCTGCGCGGGCAGGCAGCGAGTGCGCGCCTGCCCGCCACCGCTGCCAGCAAACCGTCCATTGCGCGGAGGACTTCATGCATCTAGCCTCTCAGCCGGCGTCAACCGGCACACCGGCTCGCGCCGACAGCCCGCGGGCAACGCCGCTACGCCGATTTGCAGCACGCTGCAATTTGACGGCCGAGCGCCACTACGTCCAGTGGCTTTTGCAGCACGGGAACATCGTTGAGCAATGGGTCGACATCCGCGCATTGCCCGTACCCTGACATCAGGAACACATGGACATGCGGCTGGGTACGCCGCAGCGCTAATGCAAGCTGATCGCCAGCCATGCCGGGCAACGTGAGATCGCTCAGCAAGACATCATAGCGCTGCGCCGCGGCCCGCGTCAGCGCTTCCTCCGCGCTGCCGGCCGCACAACACCGCAGCCCCATCACCTCAATCAGGTCGCGCATCGCCTCACGCGATGGTGCGTCGTCTTCTACCAGGAGCACATGATATGGCAGTTGCCCTTCTTCGTCGCACGGCCCGAGGGCGGCGGACTGTGTCGCCGCAAGTGATGGCAATGGGGAAGGCGATGCCGACTCAGCGGGTAAGATTGACGGCGATGGCGACTCGTTTTCGCCGGGCGGCAGTGCCGACTGAGGCGTCATGCGTCCCCTAAACTGCCCTTCGAGCGCGCTGCGCAGCTTATGCGCCAACTCATCACGCCGATACGGCTTGGCCAGCAGCGTCACGCCCGGATCGAGCCGGCCATGATGAAAGATCTCGTCACGCGTGTAGCCCGACGTGAACACCACGGGCACCGGCGGCACCCGTTGCGCAGCAAGACGAGCAAGCTCGGGGCTCTTCACGTCCCCCGGCATCACGACATCGGTGAACAGCAGGTCGATGCGCGCGTCGTCGAGCAATATCGCCTTGGCCTCGTCTCCAGTCGACGCAGTCAACACCTGGTAGCCAAGCTGCGCAATCATATCGACGGCGGTCAGGCGCACATCCGCATCGTCCTCAACGATGAGCACCGTCTCGTTACCGCGCGGCACGCCGCCCGGCGTCACGGGCGAGTCTATGCACGGCGTCTCGAGCGAGCGCGGAAAAAACAACTCGACCGTTGTGCCGCGCCCAACCACGCTATCAATTTCCATGTGACCGCCGCTTTGCTTGACAAAGCCGAATACCATGCTCAAGCCCAGCCCGGTTCCATGGCCTTCCGGCTTAGTCGTGTAGAACGGCTCGAAGGCATGCTCGAGCACCTCGGCAGACATGCCCACACCGGTATCCGAGACCGAAAAGCAAACGTACTCGCCCGGCCTGACCTCAGTGTCACCGCCACCGCCGTGCCCATTGTCCGGCTTGCCGTCCAGCACCACGTTGCGTGCGGCGATCGTCAACGTGCCCTCGCCACGCATCGCGTCGCGGCCGTTGATGGCCAGATTCAGCAGCGCGTTCTCCAGCTGATTGCGATCGACCAGCACATTCCACAAGTCATCCGGCACGATCGTATCGATATTGACCGTCTCGCCAAGCGAACGATGAATCATCTCGTCCATGCCTTCAAGCAACTGCCGCGGACAAACCACCGATGGCGACAAAGGCTGGCGTCGCGCGAACGCGAGCAGGTGCGATGCGAGCCGGGCACCGCGCCGCACTGCCTCCGCCGCGGTTGCGATCCGACGTTGCGCGACCGGGTGGTTGGCCAGTTCCGCCGACAACATTTGCAGGTTGCCGTTGATCACTTGCAAGACATTATTGAAGTCATGGGCAACGCCGCCGGTGAGGCTGCCCAGCGCCTCCATTTTTTGCGCCTGCCGCAGTTGCGCCTCCACCGCCGCCCGTGCAGAAACCGCGTCCTTGACCCGCTGCTCCAGGGTGGCCGTCAATTGCACCAATGCCGCTTCCGCGACCTTGCGCTCATGAATGTCGATTAGCACACCGGGTAGCCGGCGCGGCCCTCCGTGCGCATCCAGCTCCCACTGTCCGCTTGATTGCACCCAAAGGAATTCGCCGTTCGCGCGTGTGATCCGGTATTCGGCGCGAAACGGCGTTCGCGAGCACAGCGACGCAAGCATCTGCGCCTGCACTTGGGCGACGTCATCAGGATCGACCTGCTGAATGGACAATAGATCGCCAATGCCGCGGACTTGTCGTTGTGAAACGTCGCCGAAGGTGCGAGTAAAGCGTTCGTCGCCGCTGACCGTGCCGAAGCCAACGTCCCAGACCCACGTGCCAAGTACCGCGCCGGTATTGAGCGCAAGTTGCAACCGCTCGTTGGCCAACCGCAGCGCGACCTCTGCGCGTTGCCGCGATTGCTCGGTCTGCACGCGCTCGGTTGTCTCCACGACTACCGCGATGACGCCCGCAGGCACGTCATCGTCGCCGGCGACTGGACTGTAGTACAAGTCCATCCAAACGTCCTCCGGCTTGCCGTCGCGCAGCAGCACAAGCTCCTTGTCGCGATACGTCAGCGTGCCGCCGGCAAGGCAAGTCTCCAGCACGCGGCGATTGAACGCAGCCACTTCCGGCCAGCCTTGCTCGACCGGACAGCCGAGCAAATACGGATGCCGGCCGCCGGCGAATATCGCATACGCATCGTTGTACAGCATGTAGCCATCGGCGCCCCACAGCACCACCATCGGCACTGGAGAGGCCAGCACCACTTGCATCACCGACACCAAGCTCTGCGGCCAGCGCTCGATCGAGCCCAATTCGGTCACGGACCAGTCGAACGCCCGGATCCGCTGCGCCATTTCACCGTCGCCGCCCACATGGCGCCGAGATTCGTCGAGCACGGACATGGCTCCCCCTGCAAATATCGCGCGCAACCCTGCACCCGGCCAATGCCACCGCGACGGACCACAACCATCACGCAGACCGGTAAAACATAGCGAACGCTAAACTAAACGCAAACCGCGCGGCACTTCAAGCGCTCCGCGCGCCAGCATCCTCGCAAACAACGTCGTCAGGCCATCACTGATGGGACTGGGATCGGCGTGCTCACCCATGCGCGCGGCTTGCCGTTCCAGTCGCCATCTGACATCGCCTCCCTCGCAACTTGCGTCTGCTCGCGGATATGAGTCGAAAATCGCTCCCGCCATGCGTCAACGAGTTCATTCCTCGACTTAAAATAATGATAGAACGTGCTCTTCAAATTGACTGCCTCGATGACGATGTCGTCAGTCGTCGCCTTGTCGATGCCGTTCCGCACAAATAGCCTGGCGCCGACATTCATGAGTTCCTTGCGCCGCATATCTGCGGGGTGGATCGTATGCCACCCTTTCGACGGGGCGCTGTTTTTCATCGACATCGCTGTCAAATCAGTTATCGCAGACTATAGGAAAAACTGAATTCTACCGCCCCGGCTCGCATCCTCGCTCTGGCAACCGTGGCGATGCACAGTTGAACGGCACCGATGCGCAGCCCGCGCCGCTTCACAGCAAACAAGCCGCGCCGCTCCTACTGATGAAGCAGGCCATTAAGTTCATAGGTTTATGAATATTTTGAGCGGATTTATCCGATTTCCGCTCCTGACAGCCTCGGGTGGCCAGACTGGGGGGCACCGGCCGCCGGCCTCGCGTGGAGGATGATTCGGAGATTTGCATGCGTTGGATAGTGCTTTTCTGGTTTGTGGCCAGTGCGTTCCACGTGTCGATACGCGGGCGTATGCGGTTTGGCTTCTGACGCCAGCGGTCCGACCATTCGACGTTCATGGCACCGATCCATTGCCTGTGCTACCTGTTCTCGAGCGTGAGGCGCGGGACCCATCTCGACAGCCACACCTTTCCAGAACTTGCGCCGCTGCGCGACAATTGGCGCGCAATCCGCGGCGAGCCGCTAGCGGTCGATGCCACGCAGAAAATCGCCGCGGCGCCACTTCTACCTGAAATGGTACGATACGCTGCATCCGTCGGTCTAATGCAATGTGGATGCGGCACGATAAGCCCTGCCGAGCACATCCAGCACCGCCGAGCGTCCGACTACCGCGACCGCGACCGCGTCACGGCGAGATCAAACCGCCGCCACGGACACCGCCTTGGTGACTAGATAAGCCTCCATCGCCTCCGGCCCACCCTCGGACCCATACCCCGAATCCTTGACGCCGCCAAACGGCATTTCAGGCCACGGCGTCGCAGGCTGATTAATCCAAAGCATGCCGACCTCGAGCTGATGAGACAGCAGGTGCACATTGCGCACGGAACGCGTAAACGCATAGCCGGCAAGACCATACGGCAACCGATTCGCCTCGGCGATCGCGTCCTCGAGCCGGTCGAAGCCGCGGACCGCGGCAACAGGCCCAAATGGCTCCTGGTTGAACACATCTGCGTCCCGGGGCACATTCGTCAATACCGTCGGCGCAAAGAAATTACCTGCGGAGCCGACCCGCTCGCCGCCGGTAGCCACCGTCGCGCCGGTGGCGCGCGCATTCTCGACGATCCGTGTCATTGCCGTAAGACGACGCGCGTTTGCCAGCGGACCGAGCGTGGTGCCTTGCGCAAGCCCGTCACCGAGTTTCAAACCCTGTGCGTGCTTGACCAGTGCCGCCTCGAATGCCTCGCGAATGCTGTTGTGTACCAGAAAACGCGTCGGCGAAATACACACCTGCCCCGCGTTTCGGAACTTTGCCCCACCGGCCGCCTTGATCGCCAGTGCGATGTCGGCGTCCTCGGCGACGATCACCGGCGCGTGGCCACCCAGCTCCATCGTCGCACGCTTCATATGCGCGCCGGCCAACGCCGCGAGCTGCTTGCCGACCGGCGTCGATCCGGTAAACGTCACCTTGCGGATCACCGGGTGCGCAATGAGGTAGCTCGAGATTGCCGCGGGATCACCAAACACGAGTCCAATGGTGCCGGCCGGCACGCCGGCGTCGACGAATGCCTGCAGCAGCCCCGCCGGCGACGCCGGCGTTTCCTCCGGTGCCTTCACGAGGAACGAGCATCCGCATGCGAGCGCCGCGCTGAGCTTGCGCACGACCTGGTTGACCGGAAAATTCCAAGGCGTAAAGGCAGCAACCGGCCCAATCGGCTCCTTCAGCACCGACTGCTGCACCGCAAGATTGCGCGACGGCACGATGCGGCCATATACGCGCCGCCCTTCATCCGCGAACCATTCGATGATATCGGCTGCTGACAATACCTCGATGCGCGCTTCTGCAAACGGCTTGCCCTGCTCCTGTGTCATCAACCGCGCGATTCCTTCGGCGCGCTCGCGCACCAGCGTCGCGGCCTTGCGCATCGTCGCCGCGCGCTCGTGAACTGGTACCTTGCGCCAGGTATCAAAGCCGCGCTGCGCGGCCGCCAACGCACGGTCCAAATCCGCGATGCCGGCGTGCGCGACACGGCCAATGACTTGGCCGGTCGCCGGATTGACCACGTCGAGCGTCTTGCCACTCGCCGCATCGCACCACTGGCCGTCAATGAGAAGTCGGGTATCCGTATAGCTCGACGTAACCATGCTGCCTCATCCCTGAAAATTAGAGTACGGTGCTGCTCGCCTTGCGATGGATGCGGCGCAGCGAGGCGTTACTGGCCCGCGTCGTCGCCGCACCGGCCTTCGCCTTGCTCCAGTTGCGGCAGCGAGATCCCGCCTTGGGCGCCGAGCACGCCAGTTTTCGCGTAGATCTGCAGCTTGTCGCGAGTATCGGCGATATCGAGATTGCGCATCGTCAACTGGCCGATGCGGTCCAACGGCGAGAACGTCGACTCACCTTTTTCCATTGTCAGCCGCTCGGGCTGGTAGGTCAGGTGCGGCGACTGGGTGTTGACGATCGAATAATCGTTACCGCGACGCAACTCGATCGTCACCTCGCCGGTGATCGCACGCGCAACCCAGCGCTGCGACGCCTCACGCAGCATGATCGCCTGCGGATCAAACCAGCGGCCCTGGTACAACAGTCGTCCAAGGCGGCGACCGTTGTCACGATACTGGTCGATCGTATCCTCATTGTGGATACCCGTGACCAGGCGCTCATAGGCGATATACAGCAACGCCAGTCCCGGCGCTTCATAGATGCCGCGGCTCTTCGCCTCGATGATCCGGTTCTCGATTTGGTCGCTCACGCCCAATCCATGCCGTCCGCCAATGCGGTTCGCCTCGAGCAGTAGCTCAACGCCGCTATCAAATTCGACGCCGTTGATCGCCACCGGAAGACCCTGCTCAAACCGCACGGTCACGTCCTCGCGGGCAATCTGCACGTCGTCGCGCCACGACGCGACACCCATGATCGGCGCGACGATCCGCACGCTGCTGTCCAACTGCTCCAGATCCTTGGCCTCATGTGTGGCGCCGAGAATGTTCGAATCGGTCGAATACGCTTTGTCAGCCGACATCCGGTAATCAAAGCCTGCCTGGCGCATGAACTCGGACATCTCGGCCCGGCCGCCGAGCTCGTCGATGAACGCCTGATCCAGCCATGGCTTGTAAATGCGCAGGCCCGGATTGACGAGCAGCCCATAACGGTAGAAGCGCTCGATGTCATTACCTTTGAACGTGCTGCCGTCGCCCCAAATGTTGACACCATCCTCCTTCATTGCCGCCACCAGCATCGTGCCGGTCACTGCGCGGCCCAACGGCGTCGTGTTGAAGTAGGTGACGCCGGCGGTACTGATGTGGAACGCGCCGCACTGCAGCGCGGCAAAGCCCTCTGCGACAAGCTGCGCGCGACAATCAATCAGCCTTGCGTTTTCTGCTCCATACTGCTTCGCGCGACGCGGGATGTCATCGTAGTCGGTCTCGTCCGGCTGGCCCAGATTGGCCGTGTATGCATACGGGATCGCCCCCTTGATGCGCATCCAGTGCAGCGCTGCGCTGGTGTCCAGGCCGCCTGAGAACGCGATGCCGACCTTTTGGCCGCGCGGAAGTTGTTGCAGGATAGTTGCCATAGCTGATGTGCGGAAATGTCGGATGAAAACGCTTACAGAAGGGCTTCGCGCCCACAGGGCATCAATTGTATTACCAAACGCAATGCAAACGGGGCGTTCGGGCCAAACGCTCCGTCTCTTGCCAATAGTTTACACGCCATGCGCAGCCCGCGCGCCATACAGGTACTTACCGCACGCTTTCATGTATCGCAGCGCGCGCGGTGAATGTCTCACGCCAATGCGTCAACTTTTGATTAACCCGCCATGATGCTGTTTAAAAACACGTCGGACATTATGAATCAGACCAAAAATTAATGGATACTGCTTAGCCTATGTACTTGGTAACGTTTTTTCATTAGCTTTCATTTTGCACCTCGGTGCTTTTAATTTTTCCCATTGTGGTAAATTGCACGACTAGTGCATTGAACGCCCAGGCACCGCGATGCATTCACAGTGCAACGACAAGTGTCTGTACCCATGACACCATCCGCATGCCTATTCAAACATAAACCTAATAAAATGACCCATGGAATTTGATCCTAACCTTGCATCTATCAACGCTCAAGTGGCTATGTGCGCAATGCAGAGCCAGCAAAACCAACATGCTACTGCAGCCGCACCGCCTGGCTCATTACGCCAGATGGCGCCCGAGAACACATGTACGTTGAAAGAGCCGATGATCTGTGCAACGGAAAATCAAGCCAAAGAACCAGTAAATGGCTCGACAATAGTTCGTAAAAACCGTCCGACAACCTACCGAGATCTGCCGCTCGAAATCATCCAGCAGGTGGCCGACTGCCTACCCTTTGATCTTATCGGTGATCTATCGACCGTGGACAGGCGCACATACCACGTGCTGCGAGAACGGCGGCTACGCTATCTTTGCTATGCACGCGCCCTGCACCTAAAAGAGAGTAATTTTGATTTAGCATCAGCACTTCAATTATTAGCCGAGATTGAACGGATCCGCGCACACTCTGCGTTGCGCGCTGAGCCACTCAGAAGGCTGGCGTGGCTCATATTAGACTTGCCCGGTGCGCAAAAGTCGACGGCATTCGCACTTATTTTTGAGGCTGCAGACCGCATGCATTGGATTATAATATTAATCGACAACCGTCACCAGTGCCGAGCAAAAATGCGATCATCGATTTCACTTGCTCTTATTATGATGGGCCAACTGCAATTATGAGCCAGCTGCGGTTAAGCGATCCTTTGCAGCTCATGCACCGCTTAATCAGCCCACAATTTCAAGCGTTAGCGCTGTTATGCGCACCGACATCATTATCCAATACATCCATTAAATTTTTGTCACCCCTAATTCTCTCAACAAATTCTTTTATAACACTTCTAAATCTCCAATCGACCTCCTCATCGACAACATATTGATCCATCAGCGCATCAACTTGCCCTCTGCTGTGGATACCGGTTAAGACATCCGCCAAGCAAATATATAACCCTTTTCCACTTAGCCAACGAGAAAAAATTTTTAACGACTTAATCTTGTCTTCGTTATACCCAAGGCCAATTCCATTAGCCTTACAATAATTATAAATATTATCAGAAGTTTTTTTGTCTTTTTCAGATAAAAATCTATCGTAGTTCTTCGCTATTGAAGACCTCTTTTTTCCACGCAAAATATCAATTGACGGCTTAAAGTCCTTTTTATAAGTCGGCTTCATACTTCCATCAGCCTTAAAAAGCGTTTCCAGTGCATCGGTAAATTCTCTATCAATTTCTGATTTTATAATACTTAACGACTCATCAACTCCAAATTCTTTCTCAATAAAAAATTTTATTCTCAACAACGTATCGCAATGTCTTGAGTTCCTCAACGCATGAAGAATATCAACATCTTTTTCTTTGGGCTGCGACATTTTCAAGCGGAGACTAACTATATTGCGCGCGTCACTAGCCAAGTCAGACGCCGCAGAATTTTCCACAAAAAGACTATCATAACCCGTTATTTGCGACAACTGCCTTCCCTTCTCCCATTCAAGCAAATATTTAAGTTTATTAACAGCCCTATCAATTTTAGACCTATAACCACTGCTCAGCTTAAAACTATCATCATTTTTAAATAGCGAAAATACATTAGTTGGATTATAAATATTTGAAGGATCCGTAACCGGTTGACTTCTCAAATAAGCAACAAGACTGCCTTCATGCTTTACATTTAGCCATCCAGCAAAGTAAATCAAAATGCGGACTAAATTTCCTTCTTCGGATTTTTTATACCTAAATTTTGGACAAGCCTCCCCTAAAGCGGCAAAGCGTCTATCTATATTGAATAAAAGTTGCTTATCTTCTTGTGACAAAATAAAATTTGGGCGAATGCTAGCACCAGCAGGTGCGCTTGAGTTGAGCGCAGCAAGGTATGGCTGGATTGTCGTGCCACTAGCATCTACGCTGGTTCCGGCATGCTGCTCTGTTAACAGTTGCTGCTGAGTAGACGCTGAAGGCGATCGAAGACGCCGGAACACATTGCTAAGCCATGGAACATTGACGGGTGGACGCGGTAAAGACCGCTCTTCAACCATATCCGGTTCATCACGTCGTGTTGGCCTCGTTTGGCTTCGAATGGGTGAGCCGCTGCGAGTTCGCCCCCGTGTCCATACATTCGTATCATCCAAACGGGTATGGTTTTCAGAAGCGAACGGACGCCGAATGTCATCATCCAACGCATCATCCAATTCCGCAAAGTCGACCGGCTTAATTACAGAGAACTGCTGGCCCCCATCTTGCCGAAGCTGGCTACTATTTGCCAGGGTCATCCTTGCCGGGTCCGATGACCACGTCATCATTGCCTCTTGAGGAGCCCGACGTGACGAACGGACGCGTGGCTGTACTTGACGCGATGTGGCGTCGGCGCCTGTTTGCGCTACATCGTCCGGTTGTTGAAAGTTTCTAGTACTGGAGGAATTTGCTAGGGTCCTTATTGACGGGTCCGACGACCAGGTCATGATCGCCCCCTGAAGGGCCCGAGATGACGAATGGACGCGTGGCTGTACTTGACGCGATGTGGCGTCGACGCCTGTTTGCGTTACACCGTCCGGTTGTTGAAAATTCGCAGCGGGGGAAGAATGAGCGTGAGAAAAAACGTTGAAGGGATTCATTAAAAAGCAAACAGCGTTGCGGCTGCTTTCTCCAGTGGACAAACCAGAGCATATTTTGCTAAACAACGCCCTTACGAGTACGTGTTACTACGAAACGGGCTCATGGCTAACGCACTATCTACTGTCGCCGCCCTTAACAAAATAATTTAGTCATGTAAATCATATAGGCATTTATATAATAATATGGATGCCTATATGATGACAGCAAGCTTACGCATACCTTGCATGTTTACCTTTATAAGCTAAACATGCTGACTATGCCGTTACGTATCACGATGCAGGTGTGTTCGGACACGGCAGCTAAACAACAAGACTGCGTGATATGGTCAGCGCCAAACGCTCGTGCACGTCATGATGCGCATCGCTGCTGCACTGGCGCAGCAGCTAGAATCTCCCCGGCCTCACTCCAAATTTGTCTTCGGGTCCTGGGCCGTTCGATGCGCTTGGGCCGACTGAGGGTCCCGGCATTCCATCTGCTGCGCGTCCACCGATGCGTGTGCCGATGGCTGCTGCGCCGGCTGCGGCGACGTCTTTGCTATCCGCGCTTCGTTTGACAAGCATGCCGTGCCGGTCTTCGCCTCGGCGCGTTGCCGTTTGACACCGCCATGCGGATGCGAGCGCCGCGACGCCAGCCAGCGTGCGCGCGCTGCCTGCGGCGCCGAAACCTCACCCACAGGATTGCCTTGCAAATCGACACGCGCAGCATGTTCGACAAGGCAATTCCAGTAACGACTACCCTGACACCACGTCGCGATCGCATCCTTGATCTGCGCTTCGGTCAGTCCAAGCTTCTTCGCGTGCTGCATCGCATCGATATGAATACCGAGTTTGAGCGGCAGCTTCGGTTCGGGTTTTTTAGGAAAAGACTTTGGAAAATGCTTCTGCAAGCGCCAGATCGCTTCCACTACCGGATCGACCGGTTTGTGGCTCTGCGCAACGGGCCGCTGCTGGCCGCCCTGCCCGGTTCGTGCCCGCTTTGCATGATAAGCCGCAGAGTGTTGCTTGCCCTGCTGCTTGCCTTGTTCGGCATGCTGCGGCTCGCCTTGTTCCGTACGCTGCTTCGCCTGCTCAGCCCGTTGCTGTCTAGCCTGTGCAGCGAGTTGCTGCTTCAGCGCGGCAAGTTGCTCAAAACCCATGTTGCTTGTTATTTAAAAGGAGTCTGCCCATTGTAGCAGTTCGTCCTTGGGCGCAAGAGACTGTCGTCGGTCACGAAGCCGCATGCGGCGGCTGCAGCGTACCCGAATTGGCGCTCAATAAGTCCTCGCTGCGCTCAATCACATAGCGCTCCAGCATCGAGACCACCGCGTCGTCGCGCAGTTCATTCCATGGTATTGCCGCAAGCGGCACGATGCGCAGCGGCGCGCGTGGCTGCGCGTTATCGAGCACGCGACCGCAGTAGTAGGCCTAGGCGCCGGCGCATGCTTCGCCGCGTGGCTCGAACACCGCAAACAAGAAAACCACGGCCAACCCTGCAGCCACGGTGCATGATGGGTCAGCCGAGGTCAACCGGTATAAAGATTTGTGCGTTGTCGCGCTGCACCAGCAACGCAACACTGCTACCGGCCCGCGAGAGGCTTGATGCAAGTTGGGCGGGCGTCGTGACCGGCTGGCCGTTCACCGCCAGGATGACATCGCCAGGCTGCACGCCGGCAGCCGCTGCCGGGCCTGCAACATCCTGGACCAGCAGGCCTTGGGCCTGCACTGCGCGTCGCTCCTGCGGCGTCAATACGCGCACCGCGACACCGAGCCGGCCCTGCGTCGCGCCTTGCGCATCGTTGGACTCGAGCTTACCGTTTGTGAACGCGCCCAGTGTCACATTCACGTCCTTTGTGCTCCTGTCACGCCACACCTGCAGTTTTGCAGTCGTGCCCGGTTGCATCGCGGCGATCTGCGCGGGCAGTTCCGACGAGCTTAGCACCGGCGCGCCATTGACCTGTAATATCACGTCGCCTGCCTTCAGCCCAGCCTTTGCGGCCGGCCCACCGGGCTCGACCGAACTGATCAGCGCACCCTGCGGCTGCTTTAGGCCAAACGAGTTTGCCAGCGCCTGGTTCACGCCCTGCACCGACACGCCCAACCGCCCCCGACTGACGTGACCGGTCTTCACTAGCTGATCCTTCACACGGATCGCTTCATCAATCGGGATCGCGAATGACAGGCCCTGGAAACCACCGGTCTGAGAGTAAATCATCGAGTTGATCCCGATTACATCACCCTGCAGATTGAACAACGGCCCACCTGAATTGCCAGGATTCACCGGCACATCGGTTTGGATAAACTGCGTATAGTTTTCGTCTGGCAGCGCACGCGACTTCGCGCTGATGATGCCCGACGTCACAGTGTTGTCAAAACCATACGGCGAGCCGATCGCGACAACCCACTGACCGACCTTGCTTTGCTTGGGATCGCCGATCTTCACCACCGGCAGGTTGCTCGCGTCAATCTTGAGCACCGCCACATCGGACTGCTTATCGCTGCCCACCACCTTCGCGCGGAACTCGCGCTTGTCGGTCAATCGCACGCTCACCACGTTCGCGCCGTCGATCACGTGCGCATTCGTCAGGATATATCCGTCCTTGCTGATGATGAAGCCCGAACCCAGGCTGCTGCTCGGTACCTCCTGCTGCGGGCCGAAATTGCCGCCGAACCCGTAGAAGCGGCGGAAGAATTGGAAGAACGGATCACTCGGGTCGAGTGGCAACGGCAGGCCGCGCTGTGCGGCTTGTCGCACGATATGCTTCGCGCTGATGTTGACGACTGCCGGGCCGTACGTTTCAACCAACCCGGAGAAATCAGGTACGCCGGTCTTCGCGGCGGCCTCGGCCGGCATCATCGGAACGGCATGGGCCGACTGCACAGGCTCAATGTCCTTGTGTCCAGCGAAGTACCCGGCCGATAACGCGGCCGCCACCGCGACGGCAACGGCGCTACGCGACAGGATTTTGGTTTTCATCGATTGCGCTCCTCGTCGGCATGACTGCTACAATGCCTGCCAGAATAGGAGCGGTCGCTTAAATCTGTCTTAAAACCAAGATCGGCAGGGCCGCTGCGCAATGCCGTATATCCTGTCCGAAGGTGCCCGGGTGACAGCGCCCTGCCTAATACGGAGATCCCATGTCATACATGGCTGCTCATCGTCGGACCCGCGGAATAGTGAAGTTAGCGCGGCCTCGAGGCAGGGGATGCGCAGTGTACAAACGGATGATGCGTTTTTAAGACGACTTGAAAGCATGCAGGCTATTGGTCATAGTGCAGTCGCTCGCCTCCGTCCCTGGCCGTGTGCGCGTGCAGACGCGTGACGGCTGGCACCGGCTGGTCCCTGTTATGAGTGACAAGCGGTGCTGGCCGCGAACCAAGCGGCCACAGCGCTACTTGCCAAGCCGCGCGCGCAACGCCCGCGCCGTTTCCAGCAACCCCTCGTAGCCCGACCGCGCGTGATCCGGTAGGTCCGGATCACCGACCAGCGCCCCCAGTGTCTCGATCAAGCTGTACAGGATACCCTTGGCTGCGCCGGCTGCGATATGGCCTGACGAAAGCTGTGTGTCCACGTGGTTGAGCGCGGCATCCAGATGGTCGACATCCGGCCGCTCGCCACGCGCGCCCGGCGACGACGGTCGCCCACCGTGACTCGATTCTTCACCCATTCCGTTCCCCTGTTCAAGAATCCGATCATCCATCCCGCTTATCTTCCGCTTTTGGGGAGACGTTGGCGCGACGTCGGAACTCCGGACTGATGCTTACGTCACCACCTTTATTTACATGATTATATTGGCTCAATACGCGGAATGCGGCAATGAGTCATCGTGTCAGGGTAGCAGTCATCATCGCCCCCTTAAAGATTCGTCAATATTACTTCTTTTTGCGCAGTGCAATATTGAGCGAAATGTCGCAGGCTGCGCGGCACCTTACGCACATGGTCGGTCCAGCTGCCTGCCACAGTGGGCTATCGAGCGACGTCCGACGCGGGCATGGCCCCCGAGCCCAGTGCCTCGGACAAAAAATCGATGAAAGTACGCACCTTCGGCGTCATGTACTTGCGGCTCGTGTAGACGACGTACACGCGCGGCGAGAACAACACATAGTCTGGCAGCAGCTTGAGCAGTGCACCGTCGCGCACCTCAGTCGTGACAATCCACTCCGGCAGGTACGCCAAGCCCAGCCCCGCCTTAACACATTGCAGCGCCATCGACGTGTCGTTGGTCTTGAGCACCGCGCGGTTCCTGACTGTGAACCGCCCACGCGGCCCTGACAGCTCAACCCTGTCCAGGTTTGTATAGTTCGGCAGCACAATCCGATGCGCCTCGATGTCGAGCGGCTCGCGCGGCATACGATGCCGGGCCAGGTAATCGGGTGCGCCCACTAGCAGAAACGGCACTTCGCACAATGGCCGCACGATCAGCGACGGCGACGGCTCAGAGGTGGCGCGCAGCGCCATATCATAGCCTTCTTGCGTCAGGTCGACAAAGCGATTTTCCAGCCGCAGGTCGATCAACACGTGGGGAAACCTGTGCTGGTAAGCCGCGACCAAGTCTGCGAATCGCCGCGTCGCGAACCAGCCCGGCGCCGAGACTTTCAGCACACCCTGCGGCTGGCTGCTCTGTGCGCCGAGCGCCGCTTCGGCGGCCTGCAAAATGTCCAGTGCCTCGCAGCATTGTTCGTAATACACGCTGCCTGCCTCGGTCAGGCTCATCTGACGCGTGGTGCGGTTCAGCAACCGGACATGGAGTTCACGCTCGAGGCTGGCGATATGCTTGCTCGTCATCGCAGTCGAGATATTCAAGCGCTCGGCCGCCTTCACGAAGCTGCCCGCTTCGGCGACTTCACGAAACACCCGAATGCTGGTGAATTTATCCACGCTGCCCTTCCTGTTGATAAGACCGACGCGCGGATGATAGCGGGTTCCGCGCGGCACCGTCGCCGGCTAGCCGAATGGGGCACCTGCCACGAGATCACCGGCGCCGGTGTGCAGGACGATTCCCCGGCTTTCACCGATGCCGCATCGAACAGTATGGAGCACGGTGCATTGAATGCACAGCTTACGGCTTACAGAGAAGGCTGATGATTGTTAATGTTCGATGACGATTGCGCTGACGCGCACGACAATCCGGCGGCCGCCAGCGCCCGACGCCTCGGGAAAGCTTTGATTATCGGGCTCAGGCAGCCATCTACTGGGCGACATGCAATGACGCTGCCAGGCGCGTCAGCCTCAGCGGCTCTGCCGCCCCTTCATGCCCGTTCGGCCCGCGACGATAGGGTAAGACACCTGCCAGCGCGTTCCAAATCCTTGCATACGCGTGAAGCGCACGGCATCACGGACATGAGCGCTTATGAAACGAATGCTTGCGAACGCCGGAAGACATGCTGTCAGCAGCACGCTGAAAATGATTTTTCCACACTTTGTGTGAAGTTTGTGCCGTAGGCTAGCATCGGTTCGACACGCGATTTAGCATGGCCATGTGAATCACCACGCGAAATGCCTTCGGCATAGGCGCCGGCGCGACCGCGCGACACAAACTGAACTGCGCAATGACGACTTAGCCAGTTCGCCGCCGTCGTTGCACCGCGCGGCGGCAGCAGATCCAGTAGCCGGCGTTTCTGGAGATCGGTCAATAGAGTAGCGTAGCAAGAGCCACGTTTGAATAGCCCGTCAACGATACCCATGATGTGCGGCTGCGGTGTCGCTGCGCATGGCTCATCACCGTGGCCTTTGAGCAAACGAAGCATCGTTTGGACCCGACCGTTCCCCTCCAAAAACATCCATGCGAGGAGTGGGCAACAGGCGTTGAAGGAAAAATCCACGCCGGTGTCCGAGTGATGAGATATCGTGCTTGACCGTCATCCTCACTAGCCAGGAAGTGGGAAAACCACATTACGTCCGACGTTGACACCAGCCCATCTGGTGTTTCCGATGGAACCCGCAAACCAAGCGTCGCAGATGCACTTAAAAAATTATTTTTTCAGACGGATAAATTTTATAGATGCAAACAACATGATTATTACATCATTTGTCTTATACTGCCATCTCCAGTTATCGGCACACACTGCTTACGTGCTTTTCTATACTGATTCTGGCGTTTTTTGAAAAGAAAAATTGCTTGGATGGTTCCCAATTTAGTTCTATAGTGACTTCACCTCATTGGAAACCTATGCACTTGGGAACGGGACTTCATTCCCATACGCGGTGTGGATTATCAGAAGAATGGGGTGATTCGTCGGCAGCCGCGACTGCCGTTTCATACAGGCGATGTCTGGAGTGAACGCAATGACGAAGTACTCTGAGTTAATCCAAGCCACGTTGTCCTTACGCGGTACATCCGTTTTTCCTATCTCTCTTGTCTCGAACCACTGTGCAAACTGTGACGCAATGGTGCTTTAGTTCGATATACATCCAGACAATGGCTTTCATGATCGGGAACATCGTTAAAATCCCCCTCATTTCAGTCGCAATCTGAAACATTGCAGCATCCTACTAAAAGCACAATGTCTTAGCGAATTTAAATGATTCGATAAGCAAGCAATATTTGCAGATTTAAAAAGGGCCGACCAACAGCAAAACATAAAATTCGACAATCATTAAATAAATCGCAATGGCGCCGGATTCAATTAACTCAATCAATGTTAGCCTCAGTGAGTTAAACGACGATGTGAAGCGATTTTTATATCTGCGCAGGCAGTGCCGCGCTTAGCAGATGATAGCCTGCCAGTCTTGAATGGCACCCATACCGAGCTGGTTGAATTTCCAATGTGCTAGAGGCTAGGCATTCATATCGGATGCGCGTGCGCCACAATAGCGTAGCGCAAACTGGATGCTAAGTGGTAAAGCCATTCCCTTATATTGAACGAGTGCAAAATTAATATGAATAATCAAATTGCTAAGCTTGAAACTTCTGGCCCAACTGAAGTAGTGCATTCTTCTTCACTCGGAGCACAAAGCCCTGCGCTACAGACTAAAGAGCATTCTGCTCCATCGCGCCGGTGTGCAATTGTGGGCGGCACTACATTGGCTGTACACTGTGCGCAGCAACTTGTTGCCTCAGGGCATGTCGTCCAAGTGGTATTGGCAACCGACGCAGTGTTAAAAGCATGGGCAAATCATGAGGGGATACTTTGTGTCGATACGGTTGATTCGTTAAACAACAACATCAGACAGCATCCGGTAGATTGGTTATTTTCGGTCGTTAATCCGTTCATCCTGCCAGCGTCACTGATTGAGAACATCCGCAATGGCGCGTTCAATTACCATGACGCGCCATTGCCCCGTTACGCAGGCACTCATGCCACTTCTTGGGCGTTGTTGGCTCATGAATCTCATTACGCGATTACCTGGCATTACCTTACCGCAGCGGTGGATGCCGGGCATATTGCAGTCCAACGTCCTATTGTAATCGATGCAGACGAGACCGCACTAACATTAAATCTAAAATGTTATCAGGCAGCGCGAGAAAGTTTTAATGAATTGTTATCTGGTTTAAGCCAATGCTCATTAGTCGTACGCTCGCAAGACCCGACCCAGCGCAGTTTCTATGCCAAACACCGTCGCCCTCCGGCTGGCGCCTATTTGCGCTGGACAAGTCCAGCTCGGGATTTATCTGCATTGGTGCGTGCGCTGACGTTTGGCGAGCTTTATCTCAATCCGTTGGGCTGTCCGAAGTTGTTGCTTCAACAAGGTACGGTACAGGTGGCACGTGTTACGAGACTGGACCAGCGTTCCAGCGCTGTAGCTGGTACGGTGATCAGCATCAAGCCTCACGCCTGGCAAATTTCGACGGGTAGCGAAGATGTGTTAGTTAGCGGCTTTTCCACTCTTGAGGGCGAGCCTTTGCCCGCCCAGGATTTAGCAATACAGTCAGGCATTAGTCAAGGCGATAGACTACCCGAGCTGACCCAAAAACAAGCCGATTCGATCACTGAGATTCATGAAAGGCTAGCGCCCCACGAAGCTTTCTGGCAACAACGCTTGGCATGCCTACAGCCTTTACAGTTGCCTTTTGGACAACGTGAGCATAGCACCGAACCTGAATGGGTAGCGAGCGCATGGTGCCCGCCCTTGCAAGAGAAAGATGCATCAAATCAGACAGCGACAGCGCTACTTACTGTATTTTCGATCTATCTGGCCCGTCTGACGGCGCAAACGAAATTTCAGATTGGCTGGCACGTCAATGAAGCCCACAACTCGTTAAATGCCCTCGCCTGCTTGGCTTCAGTGGTGCCCATGGACATCGTGGCAGAGTTGGATGAACCTTTTGCAAAGAATTTGGCCAACATTCAGGCAGAGTACGCTCGCCTTGAGAAACATCGCACATTTGTGCGCGACCTAGCCTCCCGTTCCCCAGTACTTCGTGATTTGCCCCCCTTGCGTGCAAAACATCCTTGGCCAGTGGCAGTGTCGGTATTACCTAATGAAACGCAGTCTTATCTGATTTCTAGCACGGACGCAGTTGGTACGCTGATAACGCTTCAAATTAATTCACTTGGAGCATTTCGCTGGGTATATGATGCCAACCGTTTGGATGCTGTTCAGGTCCAGCGCATCAGCGAACATATACGCGAGTTGGGACATGCGTCACTGAATGCCGATCATGCTGACAAGCCAGCTAAAACATTAAACTTGCTGCCATCAGCCGAGCGAGAACTACTACTCAATACATGGAACGCAACACAACGGGATTACCCAGCGCATTCGTGTGTCCATCAGTTGTTCGAGGCGCAGGTAGCTCGCCTACCCGAGGCTACGGCACTCGTGCATGAAGGCCAGAAGCTCAGCTATATTGAACTTAATGCTCAGGCAAATCGCTTGGCACATCAGCTAATCGAGTTGGGCGTGAAGCCCGATGCGCGGGTGGCGATTTGCGTGGAACGGAGTCCTGCGATAGTAGTGGGATTGCTGGCGATTTTGAAGGCTGGGGGCGCCTATGTGCCGCTAGATCCGGCGTATCCGAGGGAGCGGCTCGCGCACATTCTGCAAGATGCGGTACCACAGATCGTGCTGGCCGATACATCGGGGCGCGCCGCACTGGGTGATGCGGCTCTGGCCAACCGTATCGTGCTGGATCCGAACACAGTGTTGGACCAACCTGACACAAATCCGCGGGTGCCAGGCCTAAGTCCAAGTCACTTGGCATATGTGATCTATACGTCCGGTTCGACTGGTACGCCTAAAGGTGTGATGGCACACCATCAAGGCGTGGTCCGACTGATCCAAGAAACTGATTACGTACAGGTTGAGCCGGAAGCGGTCTTTGCATTCGCATCGAACGTGGCATTCGATGCAGCAACTTTCGAAATTTGGGCACCCCTATTAAACGGCGCTCGCATCGAGATTATCGATCGAGAAAGCCTACTTTCTCCGTCTGCCTTGGCTCGTAAGCTCAAACAGCGTGGGGTGACCGTGCTCTTTTTAACAACGGCGCTTTTTAACCAAATCGCTAAAGAACAGGCTGATGCCTTTAGTGATCTACATTATCTGTTATTCGGAGGAGAAGCGGCAGATCCCCAATGCGTGTCTCGCGTTTTGCAGGAAGCAAAGCCGCGGCACTTGCTGCATGTGTATGGACCAACGGAAACGGTGACCTATGCGAGTTGGTATGAAGTGCGCAGCGTCACTCCGAGTCGGAGCATCCCGATTGGCCGACCGATTGCGAACACGAGCATTTACTTGCTCGATACCTACGGTCAGCCGGTGCCGCTAGGTGCGGTCGGCGAATTGTATATCGGCGGCGCGGGTGTCTCTCGCGGCTACCTGAACCGGCCGGATCTCACTGCTGAACGCTTTGTGCCTGATCGGTTCTCGGCTACCCCGAATGCCCGCATGTACAAGACGGGCGATTTAGCACGTTATTTGCCCGATGGCAATTTAGAGTTTATAGGTCGCAACGACCATCAGGTCAAGATTCGTGGCTTCCGGATTGAATTGGGCGAGATCGAGGCTTGCTTGGCCCAACACGCGCAAGTACGCGAGGCGGTAGTGCTGGCACTGGGTGATGACAGCAAAAAGCGTCTGGTGGCGTATGTAGTGGCGGAGGCCAATGATGCGCTGTCCGGCACCTTGCGCGCCCATGTTTCTGCGAGTTTGCCTGAATACATGGTGCCCAGTGCATTCGTGCGGCTTAATACGTTGCCGCTGACGCCGAACGGCAAGTTGGACCGGCGCGCACTGCCGGCGCCGGATGCGGAGGCATTCGCGCATCAAGCGTATGAGGCGCCACAGGGCAAGCTCGAAACCACGCTGGCTCAAATTTGGTCCGAGTTGCTCGGTGTCGAACACGTGGGTCGTCACGACAGCTTCTTCGCGCTCGGTGGGCATTCATTGCTCGCCGTGCAAATGATTGAACGTCTCAGACGCCTCGACCTTACCGTGTCGGTACGCACACTATTCAACACGCCCACACTCAGCAAGCTGGCCCAATCGTTGGGCCAACACTGTGAAGTGGCCGTGCCGCCCAATCTCATTACACTCGAGACTACAACGCTGACCCCCCAGTTGCTGCCATTGGTCAACCTTAACCAGGCCGACATTGACCGAATTGTCGAACAGGTCCCCGGTGGCATCGCAAATATTCAAGACATTTATGCGTTGTCGCCGATGCAGGACGGTATTTTATTTCACCATCTGCTGTCGACCGATGGTGATCCGTATTTGCTGATCGCCCAAATGGCGTTTGATGACAGGGCGATGCTCGACCGTTACTTGAATGCGGTCCAACAAGTTATCAACCGACACGATATTCTGCGTACCGCGTTTTTCTGGGAAGGTCTATCCACCCCTGCGCAGGTCGTTTGGCGTCACGCTCCACTGGCAATCACCGAGCTCGCTCTCGATCCGGAAGAGGGACAAATCACTGAGCAATTGGCCCAACGCTTTGATCCCCGGCAACACTGCCTCGATTTGACTCAAGCTCCGTTGTTGCGGTTTGTGATTACGCAGAACAATGACGGTCGTTGGCTGCTGGTTCAACTATTGCATCATCTCGTTCACGATCACTCGACGCTGGAAGTCATGCATGCGGAAGTCAAGGCCTTTATCGAAGGTCGGGATGATACGCTGCCACCCGCGCAGCCGTTTCGCAACTTGGTTGCGCAAGCGTACTTAGGCATATCGCAAGTCGAGCACGAGCGTTTCTTTACCGAGATGCTTGCCGACGTGGAAGAACCGACGCTACCGTTCGGACTGGCCGACGTGCATCACGACGGCACACAAATTACCGAGGCACATCAAAGGCTACCGCAAGCTTTAAATGATCGGCTACGTGCCCAAGCGAAACGGTTAGACGTAAGTTTAGCCAGTTTGTGTCATCTGGCCTGGGCGCAGGTGCTCGCTCGTGCAAGCAGCCAGCAGCGTGTGGTATTTGGTACAGTGTTGTTTGGACGGATGCACGCAGGCGACGGCGCAGACAGTGCAATGGGGCTATTTGTCAATACACTGCCGTTGCGTGTGGATTTGGGCAGTGACAACGTGGCAGATAGTGTGCGAAACACGCAAGCGCGGCTAGCTGCGCTGCTCGAGCATGAGCATGCGTCGCTGACGCTTGCACAACGCTGCAGTAGCGTACTAGCGGGTACACCACTTTTTAGTGCGCTGTTGAACTACCGACACAATGCAATACAGACGGTTGAGAGCGAAACGTCTCCCGGCATTGAATTCCTAAGTTTTGAGGAGCGTACCAATTATCCTCTTATACTGTCGGTGGACGATTTTGGCACTGCACTGGGATTGACAGCTCAAATTGCACAGCCGTTCGACCCTGCCCACGTATGCAGTTATATGCAACAGGCGCTGGAGAGCTTAGTCGAAGGGCTCGAATACACGCCCGATATGCCAGTTTGTCAACTAGAAATATTATCCAGCGAGGAAAGAAAACATTTGCTCAAAACGTGGAATGCGACTACAAAACCGTATCCAAAGCACATGTGCATCCACCAGTTGTTCGAAGCCCAGGTTGAGCACACGCCGCAAGCCACTGCGCTGGTATGCGAAAATCAAACACTCAACTATGCACAATTGAATGCTCAGGCCAACCACCTTGCACATCGTTTGATCGAACTGGGCGTTCAACCGGACGTACGTGTCGCAATTTGTGTAGAACGCAGTCTTGCAATGGTCGTGGGGTTGCTCGCAATCCTAAAGGCGGGTGGTGCTTATGTACCGCTTGACCCAGGGCATCCATCTGAGCGCCTCGCCTATTGCCTTAAAGATGCAGCACCAGCCATTCTGCTAGCCGATGCGGCTGGCCGTGCCGCATTGGGGGAAACAATTCTCCATTCGCTGACCGTGCTCGATCCGGCTGTATTGCCAGAATCCTCCAGCATCAACCCCAATGTTTCCGAGCTTACCCCTAGTCATCTCGCGTATGTGATTTATACATCCGGCTCGACCGGTGCTCCAAAGGGTGTGATGATCGAGCATGCACAAATTGTGCGTCTGTTTGAAACTGAACCATCTACAGAAAATCAAGCACTGAAAAGCACTCAACTGGCGTATAGCTTAACGCCTACTGATCGCGTCTTGCAAAAAACGCCTTTTAGTTTTGACGTTTCTCTCTGGGAAATTTTTTGGACTCTAATGAACGGCGCTACCCTTGTGGTAGCGCCGCCGGACGCGCACAAAGATCCCTTTGCATTAGTGGACTTGATTATACGGCAGCGTGTCACCACCGTTCACTTTGTGCCGTCCATGCTTCGTATTTTTCTCAATAGTGGAAGTATCCAGCACTGTACATCTTTAAAGCAATTAATTTGCAGTGGAGAGGCGTTATCCAGTGCAGATATTCAAATTTGCCGAGCACTGCTTCCTCAGGTGCAACTGCATAATTTGTATGGCCCCACCGAAACCTCTATTGGTACAACAGTCTGGACCTGCCCAGTAAAATGGACAGCAAAAAATGTTTTGATTGGCCGACCGATCGCAAATACGAGAGTTTACCTGCTTGACGCTCGTGGCCAGCCAGTGCCACTAGGCGCAGTGGGCGAATTGTATATTGGCGGAGAAGGAGTGGCACGCGGTTACCTGAACCGTCCGCAGCTCACTGCTGAATGCTTTGTACACGACCCATTCTCGGATCAACCCGATGCGCGCATGTATAAGACAGGAGACTTGGCACGCTACTTGCCAGACGGCAACTTGGAGTTTTTGGGCCGCAACGACCATCAGGTCAAAATTCGTGGCTTCCGAATTGAATTAGGTGAGATCGAGGCATGCTTGGCTCGGCATGCGCAGGTGCGTGATGCGGTGGTACTAGCGACAGGCGAGGATCAGGATAAACGCTTAGTAGCCTATGTAATAGCGGATGCAGACGAACAACTGGCCAACACGCTCCGCATACATCTAGCAGCTAGCCTGCCTGAATACATGGTCCCCAGTGCATTCGTACAGCTCAATGCTTTTCCGCTCACGCCGAGCGGCAAGCTAGATCGCCGCGCGTTGCCGGTACCTGACACGGGTGCACTTGCACTTCAAAAATATGAAGCGCCGCAGGGCCAACTCGAGACTACGCTTGCTGACGTCTGGGGCGAATTGCTGGGCGTGGAGCGAGTAGGGCGTCAGGACAGCTTCTTCGCGCTTGGAGGGCATTCACTGCTCGCTATTCGGATGATTGAACGCATCCGCATTACATTGGGTATCGAGATTACTATCCTTTCGCTATTCGAAACTCCCACCATCGCGGGACTGGTACAGCGCTTAGTTCAAAAAACAGGTATTCGCGATGACGCCTTCGCTGTTTTGCTTCCTATTCAACCCACTGGTACCCGGCCACCTCTTTTTTGCGTTCACCCCGTCAGTGGCTTAAGCTGGCTCTATAGGAATTTGATAAATTACTTAGATACTGATCAACCCGTTTATGGCTTACAAGCCCGAGGACTCAATGGCGCTTCACCACTTGCGGAAACAATCGATGAAATGGCGGCGGACTACATCAAGCAAATTCGCCGCATTCAGCCTAACGGGCCCTATCATCTGCTAGGGTGGTCTTTCGGCGGCAATGTAGTCCATAGTATGGCGTCGCAACTAGAACAACAAGGTGAAAGCGTGTCGTTACTGGCTTTGCTAGACAGCTATCCAGATTATGCTCAGCGAGTTGATGATCCAGATAAAATTCAAAAGGAATTTTATATTGAGCTGCTGTCCCGGTATGGGGATGACAGCATCCCAAATGTAGGAGATTATTTATGGGGAAAAACTCGGGATGTTATCAAAAATAATCATCGTCTTTTAAAAGAAGCTTCAATACCTATCTATTGTGGCGACGCACTGTTTTTTTATGCCACGATAGCGGATGATGAATCAATTCCGCTAGCCTCTCCTGATCTTTGGAAACCTTATATTCTTAAAAATATTGAAATATGCAATATACATTGCAAACATAGGGACATGGGAGGGCCTGGACCGGCCACTGAAATTGGTCAGATTCTAGCCCAAAGGTTAAGTAGTCTATATGTAAGCGCGAATTCCAGCGCACCTGGCGTGAGCGGGTGAGAAACCTTACGATTGCGTCCTCAACCACGAACTTGCGGACGCAATCCATGACAAGGTCCTTCGCCGCCTCCATGCCATTCACGGAGTCGATCAGCACGTTCGAATCAAACAAGGCTTTCCCATTCGCGGCATAGTTCCTCTTGATACATATGAAAGGCCCCCGACGTGATGATCCTTCCACATACCGAACACATCGATGCTAAGAGCGCACGTGCGTTGAAGGACATACACGTTGCCTGCGTCGCGGATCATTGGGACGCTGGGTGAAGCCGAGACTGGCTAACCATACAACCCTTTATCAATCAAAGTTAGCACCAATCAAGCGAACACCCCAGCGAGCCTCAACCCGCACGAAGATCACCGTAGGAAGCATCGTGCCCCGGCACCCGTTCACGCGCGAGCACTGATGCAAGCGCCGCGCCGGTATGGCTATGCCGGACCTTGACGAGCCCTTCGGGCGCCGCGGCGGCCACCACCGTCCCGCCGCCGGCGCCGCCTTCCGGACCCAGGTCGATGATCCAATCCGCCTCGGCGATCACATCCAGGTCGTGCTCGATCACGACGACGCTGTGCCCGGCATCGACGAGCCGGTGCAGCACATGGATTAGTTTCGCGACATCGGCCATGTGCAGGCCGACCGTCGGCTCATCAAGCACATATAACGTATGCGGAGCGCGCTGGCCGCGTCGCGCGACGTCATCACGGACCTTGCTCAATTCGGTGATGAGCTTAATGCGCTGTGCCTCGCCCCCAGACAACGTCGGCGACGGCTGCCCCAGCGTCAAGTAGCCCAGCCCCACGTCCTTCATCAACTGCAACGGATGTGCGATCGATGAGATCGCGCCAAAAAACTCGACTGCCTCATCAATCTCCATGGTCAGCACGTCACCGATGCTGCGGCCGCGCCACGTGACAGCCAGCGTCTCCGGATTGAACCGTTGCCCGTGACAAACATCACACGGCACCTTGACGTCCGGCAGGAAGCTCATGCCGATCGTGCGCACGCCCTGTCCTTCGCACGCTGGACAGCGGCCGTCGCCGGTGTTGTACGAAAAGCGCGATACCTGGTAGCCGCGCGCCCGCGCCTCCAGCGTCTGCGCAAACAGCTTGCGGATCGCATCCCAGATGCCAATGTACGTGGCCGGACAGGAGCGCGGCGTCTTGCCAATTGGCGTCTGGTCCACTTCCAGCACCCGATCGATGCCGTCCCAGCCGGTAATCGACTCACAACCGCGCCACAGATGACGGACACTGACACGCGGGCGAGCGTCGGTGCGCGCCAGCACGCTGGCGCGTCGAGCGCGTGCCGACACGTTGTCGGCGTCACCCTGTGCCGCTTTGCGCGCGCGACGCTGTGCCGGCGATGACAGCACCGAGCGCCCGACCGCATCGAGCAGGTTCGCCATCAGGACATCGCGCGCGAGCGTCGACTTGCCGGAACCCGATACGCCCGTGATCGCAACCAGCCGCGCCAGCGGAATATCGACCGTCACATCGCGCAGGTTGTGCAGCGACGCGCGCTGCACGGTCAGCCAACGCGACGGCGCCATGCGGCCGGCCGCATCGACAGCGCGCCTCGGCTGCAACGGGTGCACGATCGGTTGTGCGAGATAGCGGCCCGTCAACGACCGCGGGTCCGCCGCGATGTCGGCGACACGGCCGGATGCGACGAGCGTACCGCCGCGCTTGCCCGCGCCGGGCCCGATGTCGATGATATGGTCCGCGCGCCGGATCGTGTCCTCGTCGTGCTCGACAACGACCAGCGTGTTGCCCTTGTCGCCGAGCTTGCGCAGTGCGTCCAGCAAAATCCGGTTGTCGCGCGGATGCAGTCCGATCGTCGGTTCGTCCAGCACATAGCACACCCCTTGTAGGTTGCTGCCAAGCTGCGCGGCAAGGCGGATGCGTTGAGCTTCGCCACCGGACAAACTTGGCGCCGCACGATCCAAGCTCAGGTAGCCCAACCCGACCTCTTCGAGAAATTCGAGCCGGCTTTGTATCTCGCTGACGACGTCGCGCGCAATCTCCGCCTCGCGCCCGCCCATCTGCAATTGACTGATCCAGTGTCGCGTATCCGATACTGTCCACTGCGCAACCGCGACGATGGGCTGACCGGCAAACGTGATCGCCCGCGACACGTCGTTCAACCGCGTGCCGCCACAATCCGGGCAAGGTGTGTCGCCGACGCCTTCAGGCTCTTGCTCTTCGGAGGGCAGCGTTTGCTCACGACCCCGCTCATCACCGCCGACGACCGTATCGTCGAACGCAGCGCGTTGCTCACGCGTCAGTTTCAAACCGGTACCCACGCATGTCGTGCACCAGCCATGCTTGCTGTTGTACGAGAACATACGCGGATCCAACTCCGGGTAGCTAGTGCCGCACACCGGGCACGCACGCTTGGTCGAAAACACCTTGATCGCGCCGATATTGGCGCCTGAGCCGCCGCGCGTCATGCCGTCGAGCAGGCCGTCCAGCGGCGCGAGCACGTGCATCACGCCCTTGCCGACCTCGAGCGTGTCCGCCAGCAGGCGGCGCAACTCGCCTTCGTGATCTGCCGACACGACCAGATCGGCGACCGGCAATTCGATCGTATGCTCGCGGAAGCGGTCCAGCTTCGGCCACGGATCGACACCGACGAACGCGCCATCGACACGCAGGTGCGTATTGCCCCGTGCCTTTGCCCACTTAGCCAGGTCCGTGTAGACGCCCTTGCGGTTCACGACGAGTGGAGCGAGCAGGCCGATATGCTGCCCCTTGTAGTCACGCAGCAACTGTGCGGCGATCGACTCAATGCTCTGCGACGTGACCGGCGTGCCGTCATGCACGCAATGCTGCACACCCAGCTTCACATACAGCAGACGCAGAAAGTGCCACACTTCGGATGTCGTCGCGACCGTGCTCTTGCGGCCGCCGCGCGACAACCGTTGCTCGATGGCGACGGTCGGTGGAATACCATACACCGCGTCAACTTCCGGCCGACCAGCGGGCTGCACAATCGAGCGGGCATACGCGTTCAGCGACTCGAGATAGCGGCGCTGTCCCTCATGGAACAGAATGTCGAACGCGAGCGTCGACTTGCCCGAGCCCGACACCCCAGTGACCACATTGAACTTACCGTGGGGGATATCGACGTCAAGCGATTTCAGATTGTGCTCGCGCGCGTTGACGATCCGCACCGCATGCTCGGGGCTCGCGTGCCGCACGCGCCCCGCCGTCAACGCCGTTTGCAGCGCAACGCCGGCGGCAGCGGCCTCGCCAGCCAGGTGCGGCACCAACGGCTCGTTCACGCCATGCGCACCGGGCAATGTCGCCCTGACGTCACCTGCTTGCAATGCCCGATCGTATTGCAACAGCGCCTGACCTGTGTGCGACTGCGCGCAGCGCTTCACCTCTTCCGGCGTGCCACTGCACACGAGCTTGCCGCCCGCATCACCACCGTCGGGGCCGAGATCGATCAACCAATCCGCCGCGCGGATCACATCGAGGTTGTGCTCAATCACAATCAGCGAATGACCACGCTCGAGCAGCTTGCCGAATGCGCGCATTAGCTTCGCGATGTCGTCGAAGTGCAGACCGGTGGTCGGCTCGTCGAACATAAACAACCGTGTCGGCACGGTGCCCGCCCCCCGGCCCGGCGTGGTCTCGGCAAGAAAACCGGCGAGCTTGAGCCGCTGCGCTTCACCGCCGGACAGCGTCGGCACCGGCTGCCCGAGTTTCACATATTCGAGTCCAACGTCGACGATCGGCTGCAACACGCGCAGCACTTCCCCATCGCTGGCGAACAGCGCCGTCGCCTCGCTGACCGTTAACTCCAGTACGTCGGTGATCGCCAGGCGCCGCGTCGCGCCGCCTGGCGCCGTGCGCTCGATCGTCACGTCCAAGACTTCCGCACGATAACGCTTGCCGTCGCAATCTGGGCAGCGCAGGTACACGTCGCTGAGGAACTGCATCTCGACGTGTTCGAACCCCGAGCCACCACATGTCGGACAGCGCCCGTCCCCGGCATTGAAACTGAATGTGCCGGCCGTGTAGCCGCGCTGCAGCGCGAGCGGCGCCTTGGCGAACAGCTTGCGGATTTCGTCAAACGCGCCGACATAGCTGGCCGGGTTCGACCGCGCCGTCTTGCCGATCGGTGATTGGTCGACGAACACGACCTCGCCCAATGCGTCGGCGCCGCGCAGCGCGCGATAGGCCCCCGGCGCGTCGGTCGGCTTGCCAAAGTGGCGCGCCAGGGCCGGGTACAGCACGTTCTGCAGCAACGTTGATTTACCGGAGCCGGACACGCCTGTCACGCACACCAGCCGCTGCAGCGGAATCTCGACGGTGACGTCGCGCAGGTTGTGCTCGGTCGCCCCCTCGAGCACCAGTCTTCGCGTTTGCGCATCGACGGGGCGACGCAGCCACTCGGACGCATCGGCGACACGCTTGCGGCCGCCCAGATATGCGCCGGTCAGCGTCGCCGCATCGCGTACGTCAACTGGCGTGCCGTCGTAGACGATCGTGCCGCCACGCTCCCCTGGACCGGGGCCCATGTCAATCAGGCGGTCGGCCGCAAGCATCACAAGCGGATCATGCTCGACGACCACCAGTGTGTTGCCGGCGTCGCGCAATCGCTGCATCGCCTCGATAATCCGGCCGAGGTCGCGCGGGTGCAAGCCGATGCTGGGCTCGTCCAACACGAACAACGTATTGACCAGCGACGTGCCCAACGCGGTCGTCAGGTTGATCCGCTGCACCTCGCCGCCGGACAGCGTGCGACTCTGTCTGTCCAGCGTCAGGTAGCCAAGACCGACGTCGCACAAGTAGCGCAAGCGGGTGCGCACTTCGGCCAACAACAGCTTCAGTGCATCGTCGAGCAACAGACTCGGCAGCGTTAGCTCGTCAAAAAACCGGCAGATGCGCTCGATCGGCATCAGCATCAAATCATGGATCGTCAAGCCAGGCAACGCTTCGAGCTGCGCACGCGTCCAGTCCACGCCGCGCGGCATGAACCGCTGCTCACGCGGTAACACCACGTCCGCGTTGGCTTGTGTGCCGAGCCGCCACAGCAGCGCGTCGGTCTTGAGCCGTGCGCCGCCGCACGTGTCGCAGGGCGTATAGCTGCGATACTTCGACAGCAGCACGCGGATATGCATCTTGTACGCCTTCGATTCCAAATAATCGAAGAAACGCCGTACGCCATACCACTGCCGCTGCCAATCGCCGTCCCAATCCGGCGAGCCGTTGATTACCCAATCGCGATGCTGCGCGGACAACTGCGCCCACGGCGTGTCGCGCGGGATGCCCGCGCGCGCCGCATAACGTATTAGGTCGTCCTGGCACTCCTTCCACGCAGGGGTCTGCATCGGCTTGACCGCACCATCGCGCAGCGACTTGCGCTCGTCCGGGATCACCAGCCCAAGATCGACGCCGATCACGCGGCCAAAACCGCGACACTTGTCGCACGCGCCATAGGGCGAATTAAACGAGAACAAGGCCGGCTGCGGCTGCGCGTAGCGCAAATCACTGTGCGGGCAATGCAGGCCGGTCGAGAAGCGCCAGGTCTGCGCGGGTACGTCACCGTGCTCGGGCACCTGCACATCGACGCGGCCGCCGCCGCGCTTGAGCGCCGTCTCGATCGCCTCTACGACCCGCGCCTTGTCAGCGCCGTGCACGCGGAAACGATCCGCGACGACGTCCAGCAGCTTGCGGGAACCGGACGCGGCAGCAACCACGCGCTGCGCGTGCACGCGCGTATAACCGCTTGCCGATAGCCACTGCTCGACTTCCGCCTCCGTTGCGGTGTCCGGCAGCTCAACCGGGAACGTCACGATCACCCGCGGATCGCGCTCGCGTGTGCGTTCGACAAGCTCCGCGTAGATCGTCTCGGGCGTATCGTGGCGCACTCGCTGCGCGGTCTGCCGGTCAAATAGCTCCGCGGCACGCGCATAGAGCAGCTTCAGATGGTCGTTCAACTCGGTCATCGTGCCGACGGTCGAACGTGAACTGCGCACCGGATTCGTCTGGTCGATCGCGATGGCCGGCGGCACGCCATCGACCCGATCTACCTGTGGGCGGTCCATACGGTCCAGGAACTGACGCGCATACGCGCTGAAAGTCTCGACATAGCGACGCTGCCCTTCCGCATAGAGCGTGTCGAACACGAGGCTCGACTTGCCGGAGCCCGACGGTCCGGTCACCACCGTCATCTCGCCCGGATACAAGTCGAGGTCGAGGTTCTTCAGGTTATGCTGGCGCGCGCCACGGATACGGATTGAGTTCGAGGAAGACAATTTATCCGACCATTTTAGGATACTCCCCGATACTGTACACGCATACAGTGTTTTTGTCTTCTAGGATCGATTTTGTCTTCTAGGATCGGATCAGCGGCACGCCTCACCGCTTGTTATGACTCCCACGTCACAGGTCCCCGCTGCGCCGCGTCGCCCGCCGCCGAAAAATTCCGGCGCGCGTGCATATAAAAAACGTCAAGAGAGCGTGTGCGTCCGACACCCGACCGTGTCCCGGCGCCGACTCACTGCTGCAGTTGACCGACATTGGGCTGTGGATGTCGTTTTACGGCAGCCAATCAAATATTTACACACCGTTTTTTTGGCGAGTGACTATGCAAGATTCCCGCTTGGAGAACGTCATGTCTGATCTGTCCATCTTGAAGTATTCGATCCGCCATGGCGGCGGAAAAGGCCGCACAAGGCAACAAACACTTCGCCGCCGCCTGCGCGTGCGCCGATGGCTGGATGCGCTGGCGTTGACCGGCGTTGTCATCGCAACGGCGACGATCGTCGCAGGCCATCCGACGCTCGGACTGGGCTTCTATCTCGCTTCGACGCTGCCCCTTGTATTCCATGGGAGGTGATGCGCCAACAATGCGAGCGAAGATGAACCATGCGCTGGATAGGCGCTGCCACGCTTATGCAGCCCGGGCCAACGTGCGCCGCGCCGGCATCAATCGCCGGTCCCACTGGCCGAGCATACGTGCCGCAACCGGCGGTTTGCTCAGAATAGCGCTGTCATAGCGTTTGTCAGCAAATCGCATCACGTCAACGAGGCGAAATCCCTGTGAACAATAGAATGCGATCAGGTGCGACGCCGGATACGGGGTATCGAGCGCGAGCGCCGCGTAGCCGCGGGTGGCCGCCCAATGCTCGGCGAACGCTAGCAGCATCGTGCCGAGCCCGCGTCCTTGCCATGCCGGATCGATGCCAAACTGACGCAGCGTCGCAACATCACGCAGCCGATAGTAATCGCATGCGGAATCGACATCGCGGGCATACAACGTCATTGTGCCGATTGGCGCAGAGCCACATGCCGCGACGAAGCAATCGCCGGCCCGCGCACGTTGCATCGTCGAGATGACCGGCTGATCGACGCAGGTGCAGTTCAGCCCCATGGCCCCAAGGCCGGCGAATGCGCGATGCAACATAGCGGTCAACGACGCATAGGAATCCACGCGTGGATCGAACCGTCTGAGTGTGACGCCCCGTCCGATTGTTCGCGCCTTGCCATCATCGACATACGAGCGCTGCAATGACATGCGACTTCCTCCACACTGAATCAGCTGTACGAAGTCTAGAGCCCGGCTTTGCGGCGTCGCAAGAAAAAATACCGTAAAAACGCGGCGACTGTCGTCGCGACTCGCGCTGCACCGTCAGGCCGCGTGGCTACCGAGGCCGCGCGGGTGCCGATCGTGCCGCGCTAGTTATATTCGCACCCATAGCGATATTGATCGTTGTATTGCTACCGATACCGTTGCTGATCGTTAGATCGTTATATTGGCGCTAGTATCGTTGCTGATTGTTATATTGCCGCCAATATCGTTGCCGATCGTTATATTGCCGCCAATATCGTTGTCGGTCGTTATATTGCCGCCAGTATCGTTGCCGGTCGTTATATTGCCGCCAGTATCGTTGCCGGTCGTTGTATTGCCGCCAATACCGTTGTTGATCGTTATATTGGCGCCAGTATCGCTGCTGATCACGACGCGTCCGCTCGCTCGCGCTGTCGCTGATACGCATGAGACAATCGTCGTTCCCGTACCGCATGGTGCCCGGCTCCACGGCCACGCATCGAAGCGCGTACGCAAGGATCATCGTGGCCAGCAGCATCGCTCGTTTCTTGTGCACCAACATTCTCCATTGCATGGCCTGTGCGGGACATGGCACGGTAGCGCGGCATCGCGATCACGTGCCGAAACGACTTCGCATGCAGCGCGCCGGCAACGCGGTGTCAAACACAAAATTCGCCAAGCCAGTTATGCTTTCGGATACATCGTGACACTACAGAGGAGTTCCAGCGGCCACCCGCCATACCGGCTTAAGCCATCGTGGCATGGATGGACGTCGGATCACCAACGAGCGTCTTTAAACTCACTTTGACAAAACTTTTTACGACGCTTCGCGTTGCATCAAAAAAGACGCCGCCAACTCGATGGGCCGACGGCGATTAGGGAAAGACCCAATGCGGTCTTGCTATACAGTCTCGCTGGCAAACTGCATAACGCTTCGAGCATAAGCAACGGTTTATACAGGATTCGCTACTGTGGCACACTTTAATATATTCGACATACTATAAATTGGATTTTGACAGACGTGACTGGCAGCACCGCAATTTCTACGGCAAGCGTCGTGCCTGCACTTGATTGGGTAGTTGACTTAAGGTTCCATACGTTCATCCCGTCTAGCGTTTTGTCGCTCGTTGCCATCGCTTGTGGTCATGCCGATAAGAGGTAGCCGCGCGGATTCGGACAGTCGGTTAAGTGGAATGCTCAGAGCCTGAGCCGGCGATAATGCCGACAAAAGAACTTAGAAGATGACGAAGAGAACCCGATGGACGCACTCAACAGTGTTCAAAGCGAAAGTGGCACTGGTAGCAGTCAGAACGAGCGGACGCTGTCCGAACTGACGCAGCAGTTCGATGGGCATCCAAACCAGATCACGGAATGAGAACGGCAGTTGCAGCAACGTACGGCGGATGTGTTCGGTGCTACAAGCGCGCCACCGGTAGGCCTGAAGTCGCCGCATGCCAAGATCGGCTAGTTGGCCCTGGAGAATGATTTTTTAGAGAGCGCGCTCACCAAGGCGGAATTGCTGAGTCAAGGTCCTCGCGTACCGATTAGGGATCACGTTAGAGGCAGTGCATGCTGTCGAGATACTTAAAGAGGCATTCGCGCGATGCGGGCATCCCGAAATTGGGAATACCAACCAAGGTAGCTAGTTCACGGCGAACGCGTTCACCGAGGCCGTGTTGAGCCGAGGCATCGGAATGTCGATGGACGACAAAAGAAGCTCGCATGACAACGTGTTCGTTGAGCGGGTATGACGCAGCATCAAGTATGAAGAGCGCTACCTGAAGGCGTACGAGTCAGTCATGCCCGCCACTCCATCGGTGAACACACCGCGCTGCACAAACGGAAACAGCCCCATTCGAGTCTGACAGATCGGATGCCGGACAAGCATACCTTCGCGACGCTGCCTGCGATCAAATTGGCAGCATGATCGCCCCGGACGTGCCACTTAAAAATCTAAAAGCACTGTCCGAACGAGTAAGGCCTCACCTATGTAAAAAATACTAAACCTAAAAGAGACCAAAAAGTGCTTGAAGACTTGAGGAAGTTATGAGAGATTATTTTCGTTTTCAAACGGTTCCGTGTGCCATACAACGGCGGGAAGACTATCAAGTCGCCTTAGGAATGCAGGCTTTGCGGCACGAAGACAACGTGTTTGTATAGGATGCCACAACATTCCTGCTTTTCCTGAGAGTGGGTTCAGTGACTAGTGGCTGTTAATGATTCGCGCTGACGGGCGAACAGAGCGGCTTATTAATTCAATTTGTGCAACATCGCTTTGCCTGTGACGCGAACAGTGTCGCTTTTGGGGAGGCGCAGTATGAGCACCTTCGAGAACGCGTTTGACCAAGTTATCGGTAATGAGGCCGGTTACTCAAACCACCTTCATGATCTTGGCGGCGAAGGAATAACGCGCAAGGCCAACATGAGATGCCCACGGCCGTGTTCAGTAAGTTCTGGATGCAGCTGCAGCAAAAGTGCCGCGTACGCATCGAGCGTCCCAACCTGCTACCGTCGAGTTCGTCGCAGCACGGGGGGCCGATCAATAACGTACACGCAGGCCGCGCTAAAGGGCTCGCAAGCAGCATGCGCGCGTAGGAGCCGATTGCGTCCGCCATACCTCAGTTGCCGCGTGAAGATATCGCGCTGCTGCGAGACATTAAAGACGCATTGACAAAGGGTTGATGGATTGCACAGCTTAACGGAATTCATGCTTAAGCCCGCACACAATAGTGCGTGAATCTCTCGATCTAACGAAGCTTCAGCTATGGGGCTTGGTAAACCAGAGGACACAGCGATGATGCCATGCAATCTGTATCAACTGCTCGTTGATCGAACGTTTCGAGAAAGCTCGCCGGATATCTGGGAGAAACGTAATAGGCGAGCTGCCGCACGTCATTCCAGCCAGTTCGCAGTCACCGTACTCGACTTCGTTTCAGATGAACGCGACGTTCGATACCGTCGACAAGTGTGTGGAACGGTGCTGGCCGTTTGCACTGTCCTGACGCCGTCCTCTTTAAACGTCTTTGCCTGGAGCCCCGCATGATTGCTTTTGATGACGCGCTCACTAAGCTGTCCGATGTCGGCGGCGTCACCGCTGACTTGATCCACCCCGAGACGCTACATAAGCTGCAACTCGACGAACAGGCAAACGCGCCAACACTAGCCCAGTTGCGCAGCCTACAGCGGGTGCTACGCATTGAGCCCGATCCCGGCATCGCTCGCGTGCTGCTGGCGGAAGGTCTTAGTTCGGCTCATCAAATCACCGCGATCGCTCGCAGTCGCTTCGTGCGCGAGTTCGGCCCCAAATTGGGGGACGATGGCGAGGCCACCGCCCGCCGCCTCTATGATCGCTCGAGCCTGATCAAGACGCGAGTATCGCACCTGATCGCCAGCCTTAGGGGCTCGATCGCATCGCCGCATTTTCGCGCGCTCCGTGGCTACAATGTCAGCGGCGACGTCCAAGACTATTTCGAGACGCTGTCCAACTATCAAACTCTGTTTGGCAACCTGAATTATTGCAATGCCGGCGAAGACCCGACCATCCTCAGCCCAGCCGCCTACCTGGTCGACCTGCTCAGGACGATCGACCTAGCCATTACTCAACCCAACCCGTCAATCCCGGCTGGATTGAAGTTGAACGACCGGCGGCCCGATCTCGGCGACATCCCGCTGACCGACGCTAACACCTTCGACGAAGTACCCTATCTGCAGATTGTCGATTCCATCCTGGCCCAGACGGTGAAAACGGGGCTAGTCAAATCCCATCTGCTGCAAGATGACGACGTCTTCCTGACGCTCGCCAACCTCTATTATCCGTTCAACCTACCCTACAACCAGCCACTGGATCGCCTGCGCAACTATCTGGCAGCCAAGTCGGTCACCCTGGCTCAGGCCTATAGCGTTTTCAACCACGATGTGCCGAACCTGGCCGAATACGCCGAATATCTGCACTTGTCGGCCGAGCAATTGGGTAATTTGGCACTCCCGCAAAACATAGCCCAAGCAGTATCAAAAAACTACGGCCTGGCCATTAGCGCAGGCAACTTGGCCGGCATGGATCGATTAGATGCCTTCATGGCCCAGACTGGACTGGAGCTCACTGATGTCGGCACACTACTTGTACAGAATCTAAGCGCCCGCGAAATCTTTGACACGACCGGCAACTACACGACCACCGGCCTCAGCACCTCGCTGGCCTTGACTCAGACCAGCGACCGGGTGACCGGTAACTTCGACACTGGTGGCACCTTAACGGCTGTGCTAGTGGGAACCGTAGTGACCGGCTATTGGCGAAAGGATACCAGCGCGGGCGATTTCCAACTGACTTTTTCGGACGACGGAGCCTCGTTCACAGGCAAATGGCGAACCGGTTATTCTGGCGACTGGGACCCCACGCCGTGGAACGGTAACCGCCCGTCCTCAACGGTGACCGCCGGCATTATCCCGCATAGCTTCTTCATCAACAAACCGCTGGCAGTCCGCCAGTATCTCAAGACGGTGGAATCCACCGTCAATGACGACACGGTGACGAAGATCGGCAACCAGTGCTTGGACACGCTCGACACCGTCAACCGCTTTGTTCGACTGGCCAGCTATCTGGGCTGGAGCTATCCCCAGTTAGACTGGGCGCTGAACACTTTGAATGCACCATCCCGCGACGACTCGGGCAACCTGACCTGCGCCACCGAGCTGACCTCGGCCACCCTCATCGAACTGGCCAAAGTGCAACAGCTAATCGACGCCGGTATGGATTTTGACGTAGCCGTGGCCATGTGGTTCGACATCCGCACCATTGGCTGTGGGCCGACTGAGGTTTCAGCCGCACCCTTCGACGTCATTTTTAATAACCCGACGGTGCTGGCCCAATTCCCTAGCCGGTCAGTCTATCACCCAACCATCTCCGCTAACGCCAGCAGTTACGCTAACCCGCTGTATACCGATGCTCCACTGAGCTGGACAGTAGGCACCTCGGCCGATGGTACCCCAGCCGCCGCAGTAGTGTCGTGTATCCCCGCCAATGCCGACGATTTGGCCAGCATTGCCGCTGCCGCTTTTGGCGCCAACGCCAAGGTGTCGCTGACGGTGTCGAACTTATCGGTACTATACCGCCATGCGATGCTGGCAAGTTTTCTCAACATGCGGGCCCCGGCTTATCTGGGGCTAATGCAGGCGGTAGGCCTAGGCACTGCCACCACACTGCCACACACTTTCACCCGCGACGAGCTACTGAAGATATTGGCTACAGCCAAGTGGGTCCAGGCGTCAGGCATTGGCGTGCCCAACCTGAACTATTTGATGACTGGCATACCCAGCATCTACGCCACCCCTGGCTATCAGCCAGCGGCTGTCACCACCCTGCTGCTTAGTCTAGGCACCGCGCTAAAAGCCACGCTGTTGGCTACCGATGCTTTCGTCTCGCCGGGCATTACTGGCGCTGAATCGGCCGCCTGTACGCAAGTACTGGTCAATTCTGGCTACATCAACCCGATCGGCGTTGTCCTCAAGGATGCTACTGCAGTCCGGCCCGACCTATCGTCGGCTCCTCTCTACGACCCAACGGTGTTGGCACCGACCACCGAACAAGTGGACACCATCGTACAGACCTTGGCTAAAACGGCCAAGAGTCAGTTGGACGCCGCGTCGCAGCAGTTGGCCACCTTTTTCGGGACCAAGGCCGACACCATGGCGGTAATTCTCACTGGCGCCGCCGGTTGGCAGCATCTATCCAGCCCCGTCGAGCCTTTCTTGCTAGCGTCGCTGTTCTCGCTACCGGTGGACACAGTGCAGACTGGCGGCTTACCCGATTTGGCCAAATTAACCTTAGCCTTCGCCGCCAAAGGCATCACCCTCCCGGCTAATACCACTATCGTGCCGCAGACTGGGGCATCGTGGTCGGTGGACGATAACGGCACCGCTTACCAGGCAGTGACATCTGACCTGATCGGCGTCGCCTATTATCGCGGCCCGACCCCATTGTTCCGCGGTCTGTTAGACGACGTCAAAACCGCTGGGATAGTTGATCCAAAGAAAGTGGCTGACGCTTTCGCCGCCGCTGGCTTTTCGCTGTCGGGCTCTCCAACCGTCACCCTGCAGGTAGGGCCGTTGTCCTTCGCCATCGTGAATCCCACCTCGGGCACCACCTACCTTGCGACTCAACGCGGCAGCGACAAAGCGCCGCTCGAGGTGCTGGAGGCGGCAGCCACTGTGCCCCAGCAACCGCCTTCTGCCGCTTCTGCCATGGTGCTAACCGCCTCGCAGATGTTGGTACTAACCGGGGCGATGACCCTTTCGAACACCGCATTGGCCACCATAATGTCGGTCCCGACTGCCTTCGGCTTTACTGCGGTACCAGGCCAGCCAGTGGCTACCCCACTGGCTGCAGTAAGTGCCGTCTATGCTTTCACCGGCATGGTAGCGGCCTTGCATGATAACGACGATGGCCTGGCCCGCTATCTATCCGACGCCCAGAAACTCGCCGCGCTCGACGCCGATGTCCGGCTATGCAGTGTTACTGGCTGGGACGTCGATCAATGTACGTTCATCCGCACCAAAATGTATGGGAAGGACGTCGCCGCTAGCACATTGACCCGCGTCGCTGGCCTGAAACGAGTGTTTGACATGTGCACCGCCATCGGCATCGATGCTTACATGCTAAGCAACATCGTCGCCACCGCTCAGGCCTCGGCCACCAAAGCCAATTTCGCCACTGCTGACGCGCTAGCCGGCCAATTGCTGGAATCGCTCAGAGCCAACACTCAGGCACAGGCATGGCCAACCGTGTATGACCAGATTAATGGACCATTGCTGGAAAACTGGCGCGACGCGCTGGTACCCATCGCCATCAGCCAGCTACGCCCGACCTACAGCGATATCACCACTGCCGATAGCCTGTACGAATACCTACTGATCGACGTAGAGATGTCAGGCTGCGCGCGTATCTCGGTGATTAAAGAGGCACTGAACGCCGCCCAACTGTATCTGCAGCGGTGCCGGTTGAACCTTGAGCGCAACGTGGTGATCAGCACCGACGATCTGCCTGACGTGTGGTGGGAATGGCTGCTCAATTACCGAGTATGGCAAGCCAACCGCGAAATCTTCCTCTATCCTGAGAACTATATCGACCCCAGCTTGCGCCAGAGCAAGACCGAGTTGTTCAAAAACTTCGAGAACGGTCTGTTGCAGGGTGACATCACCGCAGACAAAGTTGACGAGGAATTCCGCAAATACTTAAATGGCTTGTCCGAATTGGCTAAGCTGAAGATCGTCGACGCCTGTCGCGCAGTGGTCCACGATCATGAAAAGGGCGAAATCGATACCCTGTTCCTGTTCGCCCGCACTACGACCCAGCCCTACAAATTCTATACCACCTGCCGCCAGACCTTGGGCAACTGCAATAACGCCAGCGCGGCTCAGTGGACTCAATGGCTGCCGGTATCCATTACGATTAACGCTGAACAAGTCACTGCGATCTACGCTTTCAACCGGTTGTTGCTATTCTGGAGCGAGTTGATTGATACGCAAGAGCTGGACGGCACCGGCGATCCCAATAAGCGGGCAACCATCACCAAGCTGTCACTAAAGTACTCGTTCCAAAACGCCAGCGGCAACTGGGTGCAGCCGCAGACCCTGGTCACTGATCTGCCAGTCAACGTCACCGGTATCCAACCCAACCTCTACGGACCGTTTTCGGCTAGCTTCAACCAGTCGCCCGATGTGCTGTGGAACAAGGTCGGCTGCTTGCGCATTCCAGCGGCGGCCTTTCCCAATAACTCAGCCGAGAGCGAGAAACTGTGCATCTACTTCGGCCCGATGATTAACCAGTCATCAGGCGACGGCAATCCCCCGCCTGATTCGGCCAAATATGCCGCCAATCCCACAGTCGCCGAGTTCTGCACGGCAATCGGTCAAGCGACGCTGATCAAAACGCAGTTGAGCGGCCTCGACTTGCCCGGCCAGACGCCACTGTTCCCGATGGTAACGATCGACGCTACCCTGCAGCCTGCGCCGCTTCTGTTTGAAGGACAGTACTTAATTCTTAAAGGCGACACACCGGCGGCTAATGCTGCGCCCAGCCTCATCACTGGCCTGAACGGCAATTCACTGGTAGCGTCCAGCGAGCAAAACACGCTGGTCACCAACTACATTGAAGGTAAAGGAATAAACATTCCATTTTTCTCCACGGCCAACTCGGTACCTATCACCAAAGAATCGTTTGTCAACGACTATGTCACCTCGAATCGGTCGGAACAGTTCTACGCTGCACTAACAGCGCCCGTCACCAACCTTGTCAATCCCGAGACGGGGTCGGTATCGGATCTAATTAAAACAGTTGATTTAAATATGCTGGCAGCGGCGCTGTCTACCGATGTCGGCACCGCCCGTCAAGTGAGGGAAGTCCTGCTCAATGCCTATTTCGGTAGCCTGGCGCTGCTATCGCAGGTCGGGGCCAGCAACGCCTCGGTGATTCCAGTGACCAACCAACCGGGCGGCTTCATCGTCGCCGACGGCGCACAGGTATTCCTGCTCGAGGCTCGACCACCGAAAGGACCCGAGTTGCCAATGATCGACGCGGCGCTGGCAGTAACTCCCACCACTGCGGCCATCACTCCAGCCACCTTAGTCACCCGCGATATCAACGCCGCCCAAGCCAGCCAGTTCTACACTATCCTAACAAAAGCTCCGAATGTTTTAATTAAAGACAACGGCCAGGTCGATACCGACCTTGTCAAGACAACGTCGGTGCAGATGCTGGCGAAGACACTGGGCACCGATCTCGGCCGCGCACAAGAAGTCCGCAACATCTTATTGTCAGGTAGCGGCCCGGCCGCCGCCGCGCATGGCACCACCGGCTTCGCCGTCATAGATTCGCTGTACACCTTGCAGTTCACAGTATCGCGTCTGGCCACCAGCGCCATCGACAGTCTGAGCGCCGCACTTGATGCTGGCGGCGTTGCCGCGCTGCTGGCGTTGCAGCAACAGCAATTGCCGACCGACGCCGCCCAGCCGTTCTCGGATCTAAAGCCCATCACGGAAAACATTTTGATCGGGCCTTCGACCGGCCAACCGGTGATGCTTTCCCCCACGTGTTATTTCGGTCGCCAAGTCGACTTCGACGGGCCGTTTGGTCAGTATTATTGGGAGCTATTCTTTCACGCCCCTTTCCTGGTTGCCGAAATGCTGCACGACAATCAGCAGTTTCAAGATGCTGAGACGTGGCTGCAGTACATTTTCAACCCCACCCTGCCGCCAGCACCTTTGACCCAGGCTCGCTTTGTCACTCTGCGACCCAAGGATGTAACTACCGAGGACGCGAAAGCTTACTACACTATCTTGACTACCGATCCCACCCGGCTGATCGACGACAGTGGCAACGTACTGGCGTTGGCGTTGAGCACACCGCCAGCCATGCTGGCGGCAGCGTTGTCGGTAAGGCCGGCAACGGCAATGGAAATCAAAAACGTGCTGGTCAACCAATATTTGGTTACCCCGACCTGCCGCTACTGGCAGTTCCTGCCGTTTCGCAACCACACACTGGAATCGCTGAAAGATCAATTGACCAACTGCGCTGAGATCGCCGCCTACAATAACGATCCATTTGATCCCGACGCCATCGCCCGCCTGCGCATCGGCGCCTACGAAAAGGCCGTAGTACTAACTTATATTAAAAACCTGTTGGCCTGGGGTGACTCCAATTTCTCACAATACACGTGGGAAACTATCACCACCGCCCGTATGCTTTATGCCTACGCCAGCGACCTGCTGGGTCCGCGACCTGTCGATGTCGGCCCCTGCAGCCAAGCGGCACCCACTACCTTCAATATCATCTTGGCACATTACGGCAACAAGCCCGGTGACATCCCGCAATTCTTAATCGAAATGGAGAATGCGATACCCGCGATGGTGGTCAACGGGCCACTACTGACCCAAGTCGGCAAGCCGTTCAACGATTTGGGTGGCGTGTTTATCGTGCCAGAGAACGATCGCCTAATTGCCCTTTGGGACGAGGTGGCCGACCGCGTCACCAAGATCCGCAACTGCTTGAACATCGACGGCCAGCCTCAGCCGATGCCACTTTTCGAGCCGCCGATCGACCCTATGGCCCTAGTGCGAGCCGCGGCGAGTGGCAACAACATCCTGGCGCTGGTCAGCCAATCGCAGCCCAAGGTGCCGCACTATCGCTTTGCCGTGATGATCCAGCAAGCAGTCGATGCTACCGAGAAGGTGCGCGCTTTCGGCCAGTCGCTGCTGGTAGCTTTGCAAGCTTGCGATGCCGAGGCGCTAGCCGTGATGACGCAGACTCATGCAGTCGACATCATGCAGATGACCACCTTGGTCAAGCGCAAGGCCATCGAGGATTTGAACAACCAGATTCTGGCCCTGCAGCAAGGCCTGGCCAACGCCCAGTATCGGCAGAATCACTACAACTCATTGCTCTCTGCCGGGCTCAACGCCGCCGAACTCGCTGCGCTGACTCTGATGGCCGAGGCCCTCGTCGCGCGCGCCGGGAGCATTGCTTTCAACGGCCTGTCTATTGCTGGTTATTTGGCGCCTAACATCTTTGGTCTGGCCGACGGCGGCATGAAGTTCGGCGACGCTGTCAACGCAGGCGCCATGATCGCCGGCGCCGAATCGGACATCCTCGGCCAAAGCGCCAGCATTTCCACTACCGTGGCCGAGTATCAGCGACGTACGTCGGACTGGCAATTGCAAACGGCCCTGGCTGGCTATGACATTGCTCAGATTACCGATGACATCGCCGCGACTACCGCCCGTTTGGCCGGAGCCCAGCAAGATCTGGCCACCACTTTGCAGCAAATCAAAGACAGCCAGCAAGAGCTGGACTTTCTCAAAACCAAGTTCACCAACAAGGATCTGTATCGTTGGATGACTGGGCGGCTGGGCACGCTGTACTTCCAGGCCTACCGACTGGCACAAGACTTGGCGCTGGCGGCTCAGACTACCTACCAGTACGAACTGGACCGTGACGACCAATTTATCACCTTCGCCTATTGGGACAACCTCCATCAAGGCCTGCTAGCCGGCGAAGGACTGGCGCTATCCCTCGCACAATTGCAGAAGTCCTATACGGACAACAACATACGCCGGCTAGAGATCGAGAAAACGGTATCACTGCGCCAAACTTTCCCGATGGCCTTCATCGGTTTTTGCTGGGGCTTCGCGCAAGGCAACAGTGCGTCGACCCGCGGCCAACTGGACTTTACGTTATCCGAATCATTGTTCGACTTCGACTTCCCCAGCCACTACTGCCGCAAAATCAAGTCCATTTCGATCTCAATTCCCTGCTTAGTCGGGCCCTACCAGGATTTGCACGCCACCCTGACCCAAAATTCCAATGCGGTGGTAACCGCTTCCAATGTGGCGACGGTACAATATTTGGCCCAGCGAAACTCGGCCAACGTGGATACCCTCGCCCCGCCGCCAGCTGGCACCCTGCGCCAAAACTGGGTGCCTGACCAGCACATCGCCATCTCACAAGGCATGGACGATTCGGGACTCTTCGTCCTCGACTTCAACGACGAACGTTATCTGCCGTTCGAAGGCACTGGCGCGGTATCGTCGTGGACTTTCTCACTGCCACCCGAGACCAACACTATCGACTTCAACTCGATTACCGACGTTATCGTCAAGGTGCGCTACACCGCTAAGGATGGCGGCATTACCTTCGGCCAACAAATCAAGCAATTTTATAACCAACAGGCATCCACTTTCCCTCGGCTGATGAATGCAACCTTCGAGCTGGCCAGCGCATTTTCCGCTCAATGGTACCAGGCCATGCACACGGCGCCGGTCAACCATACTCAGACCATCTCGTTCCCCATCAGTAACGGAATCGTCCTGCCCAACCTTAAAAGTGTCAAGCTACACTCAGTTATAGTCCAATTAAAACTTGCTGATGGCAGCTCCGTTAGCAGTACAAGTCAAGCTTTTATTGACCTACAAATCGATGGGCAACCGTCGACGGCAGCTCCAGTGGCTATCGTCAACAATTTTGGTCGAGTCGACGGCAGTGTGTTCCCAAGTCAATTCACCGGAGTAACTTGGTCGCTCGTGTTCAACCTCGCACAAACGCCGTCCAAGCTGCTAACCCACGACGGCGCCCTTGACTCAACCAAGCTGATCGATGTAGCGGTGGTGGTGATGTATAGCGCTGCCCCATTTTGAATTTGATCCTAAACCGGGAGAGAGAAAACGCCGTATGACGACGTTTTTCTCAAACCCACTTTCCTAGGAGGTATGCATGAGCACAGTTCAAGACCAACCTTGGTGGTACGCTGAATGCCTGCAGAACATTCAGAAGCTAGGCGGCACAATGTGTGACACAAACCACTGCGACGCCTCAATAGTCCATGACTACTCGGAAGCATACTGCAATTGCAAACAACCCTATCCCAACGGCTGCTCAGGCAGCAACCCCCCGCCCAATTGCTGCTCATACAGCGCCACCAGTCCCGTGCCAATCATATCCCTAGGTTGTTATTGCTGCTGTGGCTGTTTTGCCAATAACACTCCGGTAGCCTTTGCCCAGGACACGTACAAGGCGATCGTCGACTTTCAGATCGGTGACCCGGTCTACGTCGCTGACGACGTCTCGCTGAAGTCGTGGAGCCAGCGGCCAGTAAAGTTCAGCGCCGGCGCTGGGGATCAAGGTGCTCACAACACTATGCTGAAAGTCACTTTCGGTTCGCCCCCCAATACCGACTACCTGTTGGTGAACCGCACCCAGTTGTTCCTTACTCCAGAAGGCCTAATCCAAGCCGCTGCGCTGGTGCCGGGCAAGCACCTGCTGTTGACCGCTGACGGCAGCACCAAGCCGTTGATTTCCCTCGAGGTCGGCGTGTTTAAGAAGGGCATGCACCACATCGCCACCAGCATTGGCCCGGCCAAGTCGGTAAGTGGCCATCTGATTTTGGCCAAGGGTGTAGTATGCGGAGACTGGGCGCTCCAAATCGCTGTATGCACCTCAGCAATGGCTGACTTGTCAGTGTCTGGCTTGTCAACGGTCAAGGATATGGACAAGCTGCCCGAGTTCGGCACCCAGGCTTACAAGGATGCCTATCCCAACCTGGATTACACAGATTTCCGTGCCAACGTCACTCACCTCAGCAAGGCAGCCATCGATGCTGCCCAGCCAGCCATTGAGGAATTCGAACCTTATGATTCAATCCACTCGGCCTATGTGCCTGAAAATGCCTTCGCTTTTCTCAACCCGGACCAAGCCTGGGACATTGCTCGTTACGCTCCCACCTATTCGCCAGCATCGCAGGCGGGTAAGGAACTGATCAACTATCAATTCAAGCTATTCAACGCGTTCTACCCCCATATCGATTTCTTCTACGATGAACGCAATTTGATGCCGAACGCGTACATCTTTGAGGAATATGGCCGCCTTCGGGTGTTAATGACCGGCGGCATGGGCCGACTGGAATGCCTGAAGTTCGAGGGCCTGGCCGCTGTCATCGCCACCATGGTAGGCGCCACCACCGGTGGTCCGCCGCACAACAATCTTGGCTTCAGTTGTCTGGGCGTCGCCAGCTATGGCATCGCCGGCGTGCTGCCCGAGGTATGGATTGGAGTGCAAGCGGCGCCGATTATGGCCAAAGGCATTGACCAGATCACCGAACTGTTCTCCTATATCACTGACGCTAACAAGGGCGGCAGCGATACCTGCATGAACGTCTCGTGTGATTGCCGAATCCAAGCCATGCAAGCAGCGTTCAACCTGCTGCCGCTGCCTCATTGCGCCGGTGGTCCGCCCGACCCGGCCCTCGAGGTTAGCACAGCATCCGGCCAAACTGGCCAACCGCACGGCACTTTTACAGTGACATTCAGTTTACCGGTTGACTCAACCACCGCCAGCGAGTTGGGTAACTACGCCCTCGAGCCGCTGGCAAGTGCCTATTCAGCTCAGGTGTCACCAACTGATCCGACGACCGTGGTGGTGACTGCTGACCTAGCGGCTCAAACAGAGTACACGCTGACTGTAGGGGGGGTCCTGTCGATCGAGCAGCAACCATTAATGCCTGGTAAAAACACTGCAGTCTTTACCACTAACTAGTTAAGCGCAAGGCGGCCGACGGCCCACACCGTCGGCCATCCATCGCCCACAAGACAAACAAAGGTCAATCTATGATCAAGGCATTTCTCGACATCAAGGAAACCGACACCATTGACGACCTGCGCACTCGGCTGGCTCAGGTAATTGGCTGGCCCGAGCCGGTACCAGTCGGCGCTTTTCAGCGGGCCATTAGCGATCCCTCCTATGCGGCTGCGCTGATTACATCTCGCAACGTAATCGGCTTCCTTGAACCGCTACTGATGGATCCTCGCAACTGCGACTTCGATTCCGCGGGCGAGGTGACCAATGCACAATTGATCAGCCGCGCTGCCAAAGCTATGGTCAACTGGGGGAAGGCAGGTTTTACCGTAGCCGACGACGAAACCATTGCCCGCCGCGAGGCAGCCTGTGTCGCTTGCCCGAACCTAGGCGAACCCAACAAGCTGGTGCAAAAGCTGCTGCCGGCCCGGCCCATCCGTGACGAGCTTGGTCATCGCACCGGCAACAAGGTCTGTACCCTGTGCGGCTGCCAAGTGTCCAAGAAGATTCGCCTACCGACCGAGTCCTGCCCGGGACAGCATCCGAGCATGCCAGGCCTAAGCCGTTGGCTTGATCCACTGGTGGCCAAGAGCAAGACTGGCGGAGCGGAGGGCGGCCTGCGCACTCGCAAATTAGGCTGACCGAAGCGCGGCGCCGGCTCCGCGCGTTCCGTAACAGAACTTGGAAAAATCCCGATGCTTAAAGGCGGCAGGAGCCTCGGGATTGCTTTCTCATCAGGATGCTTAATGTGCCGACGCGCCAGGATGCCGGCTCATAAGGGTTGGGATGATGCACGACACACTCTCTTCTACTGTTACGCTTACCGCGCCATCGCTACCCAAAGGAGGAGGGGCGATTCAAGGCCTAGGCGAGTCACTGAATCCGAGCGGCCCCACCGGGACAGCAATGCTAACGTTGCCGTTGCCGATCTCGACCGGTCGCGGCTATGCACCGGCATTGACGCTTACCTACAGCAGCGGCGCCGGCAACGGTCCGTTTGGCCTGGGTTGGCAACTGAATCTTCTACTCATCCAGCGCCGCACGCGTCACGGCGTGCCGCGCTACGATGGCGGCCCACAAGACGAGTTTCTTGGCCCCGACGGCGAGGTACTGGTCAGCGAACGGGATGCGCACGGCCAGCCCATTACCGCATCCGTTCATCAATATGGCAGCAAAACGCTTAACACCACCTATCAGGTAACGCGTTATTTTCCACGTGTAGAACGCGCATTCGATCGGATCGAGTATTGGCAAGGCACGCAGCCCGGTGATGCATTCTGGCTAATTCACGGCGCCGACGGTCAACTGCACTGCCTGGGTAAAACCCCAGCCGGGCGGATTGCAAATCCCGCCAATACGACCCAGATTGCCGAGTGGCGGATCGAGGAATCGGTTAACCCGCTGGGTGAACATATTTATTACCAGTATCGCTCAGAAAACACAGACAATGTGAATCTAAGCGGTAACGAAGCCGGTCGTGACCATCAGGTCAACCGCTACTTGATTCAGGTAGCATACGGCAATCGCACCGCGGCAGCCGACTTGTATCTGTGGGATACCGATGATGCGAGTGACTGCGATTGGCTGTTTAGCCTAGTGTTTGACTATGGAGAACGGGGAGGTGACAGCCAAAGCGCTCCGCCCTATGCTGCAAGCGGCACATGGCCTGTCCGCGCGGACAGCTTTTCGCATTATCAGTATGGCTTTGAGTTTCGCACCCATCGGTTGTGCCGGCAGGTATTGCTATTTCATCATTTCCCGCAGCAGCTGAACGCGCCGGACACCCTCATCAGCCGCTTGCTGCTCACATACCATCAATCCCCAGTATTCAGTCTGCTCACGCTTGCGCAGTCGCTTGCCTATGAAGCGGATAGCACGTTGCAAAGCCTGCCACCGCTAGAGCTCGGCTACAGCGGTTTTTCTCTGGGTACGCTGCCAGCGGGTTATCAAGTGTTCGAGGGGCTAGCGGGCCTCAATGACGGCCAGCGCTATCAACTCGTGGACCTGTATGGTGAGGGACTCCCCGGTGTGCTCTATCGTGCTGGCAGCGACTGGCGTTACCGTGCGCCGATACGAGGCCAGCAAGGCGGTGACAGCGTCGAATACGGCGCCTGGCAGCCATTGCCTGCCGTACCGTCAATGCAGCCGGCGCGCCCAATGTTGATGGACTTCAACGGCGATGGCCGTCTCGATTGGCTGGTCACGCAGCCGGGTTTAAACGGTTATTTCACATTGCGGGAAGACAAAACCTGGTCGAACTTCATGCCGTTTGCGGCATTGCCGCCGGAGTTCTTTCATCCACAAGCGCAGTTGGCCGATCTGGTCGGCACAGGCCTATCCGATTTGGCATTGATTGGCCCCAATAGCGTGCGCTTATACATGAATTGCCGTGATGGATTTTCGCGTGCTGAGGACGTTGCGCAAGATAACGGCATTGCGTTGCCAGTCGCAGGACGAGCAGCGCACGAGCTGATCGCTTTTAGCGATGTGCTCGGCTCAGGCCAGCCCCATCTGGTGCGGGTGCGCTACGACGGCGTGACCTGCTGGCCTAATCTCGGGCGCGGCCGGTTCGGCAAACCGATCACACTGGCCACGCTGAACCTAGCGTACGAGACGTTCAATCCCGATCAGGTCTTTTTAGCCGACCTGGATGGCAGCGGTGCGAGTGATCTGATTTACTTCAATCACGACAGTTTGACGGTGTACTTAAACCAGTCGGGTAACGGTTTTGCTGCGCCTGTGACACTCCCGCTGCTCGGCAATCTGACATTCGACCGGTTGTGCCAGGTCAGCTTCGCTGATTTGCAAGGCTTGGGTGTCGCGAGTCTTGTCATTACCTATCCGCATATGACGCCAACGCACTGGCGGCTCGATTTCGCGCGCGCCAAGCCGTATTTGCTCACGACGCTGAACAACAATAGGGGCGCGCAGACCGAACTAGCTTACCGGAGTTCGGCGCAATACTGGCTGGATGACAAGCAAGCCGGCAACGACGCGAGCTCCTCGTTGCCAATGCCCATTCACACGCTCGCGCAAGTAAGCACGTTTGACGAAATCACCGGTAACACCGTGAGCCATCAGTATGGCTATCATCATGGCGTCTATGATGGCGTGGAGCGTGAATTCCGCGGTTTTGGCCTTGTGACCGTGCAAGACACGCCAAACATCGTGGCGGAGACAAAGGCGGACCCTATGGCCCATACTCCCAGTGTGCCGCTGGCACCGCCTTTGCTGACTAAGACCTGGTATCACACCGGGCGCGAGAACGATGAACACGCGTTAGCAGGCACGCCGTATCGGGATGCGGGCGCCGTGACGCTGCTACCGACCCGTCTGACCCGCTTTGACAGCGCGACACAACAAGACACCGCACTGGACGCACCCAATGACACGATCCGCTGGTGGCTATTCCGGGCGCTCAAAGGGCAGACATTGCGGCAAGAAGTATATGGCCTGGAGGGTAGTGCACAGCAAGTGCCCTACAGTGTGAGCACGTGGCGCTACCAAGTGCGGCAAGTGCAAGCCCGCGCGGGCAACGCGGACCTTATTGCGTTGCCCGGCATGCTGGAGCAGGTCAGTTACCACTACGAGCGCATTGCCGTCGATCCGGTCGTCAATCAGCAAGTCGTGTTGCAGCGGGATCAGTATGGCAACTTGGGCTGGCAAGTCACGATCGCATATCCGCGGCGTCCCAAGACTGGGATGAATCCTTATCCGGACACCTTGCCCGCGACGAGTTGGGCCAGCAGCTATGACGACCAACAGCAAAACCTGCATCTGAGCGAAACGCGCGCACAGCCGATTCACCTGGATGCCACGCAAGCATGGCGCCTGGGACTGCCCAGCCAGCAACGCACTAACGTGCTGATCTATCCAGCCAGCGCAGCGCCGGCGGGCGGACTCAACTATGAAGCATTAATCCAAACTAGCGGCCTGCTGGGCGCCAGCCAACCGCGTACCTATACCGGACAACAGAAAACCGTCTATGTGGATTCACTGCCGGCACTGACCGCTCTGGTCGATCACGTAGAGACCGCCGAATTCGATGACACTGCGCTGGCCGCTTACGACGGCGTGCTGGATACCGAGGCACGAGCGAAATGGCTGACCAGCGCCGGTTATCAACAAGCCGAACGCTTGTTACCGCCCAATGGCCCTGAGCCCCAAGTTTGGGTTGCGCCGCGCGGCTACACGGTTTATCTGGGCGCTGATGGATTCTATCGTCCAAAGAGCGTGCAACCGACGAAGCTCACCGGCCCAGTGACCTATGATTACGATGATGATTATTGCGCGTTGACGCGTACCACGGACGCGTTGAACAATCAAATCACCGCAGCCTACGACTATCGCTTTTTAGTGCCCTGGCAAATCGTAGATATCAATGCGAATACCCACGAGGTGAAGCTTGATGCACTAGGGCGTGTTGTCGCCAGCAGTTTTTATGGCACTGAACAAGGGCAAAAGGTAGGCTTCTCGCCTGTGAGTGCGTTTTCTGCGGCGGGCTTGACCGTCGAACAAGCGATCGAGCAGGCGGGTACCCAACCACAAGTGGTTGCCAATTTTAGCGTGATTGATACCTTTAGCTGGATGGGGCAGCTTACCGAAGCGGCGTTAAGAGCGGTGATCAAGGCACCGGATGATCCCGCAGCGGTGTGGAATACGCTGCAATCGCAACGCTTCATCACGGCCCAAGGTCAGGTGCTAGCTGCGGGTCATGCGTGGGCAGCCAGCAGTGTGTCCATCGCTGGCATTCCCGACCAAGTGCGGTCGCTGATTACCGCGCTGATTCGCATGCCAGTGCACTTTGTCACACTCACGGCAGACCGTTACGCGAATGACACAGCACAGCAGGTTGGGGTCAACCTCGCCTATTTCGATGGGCTAGGCCGCACGCTTCAAGCCGTGCAGAAAGTACCGCCAGGCGATGCATGGCAACGTGATGCACAAGGCGAAATCGTTGTGGATAGCACCGGTAAGCCGGTGAGCGCGACTGCCTCAACTCGTTGGGCCGTTTCAGGCAAGGTGGAGTACGACAACAAAGGTCAGCCGGTGCGCAGCTATCAGCCTTACTTCATCAATGACTGGCGCTATGTCGCAGACAAGGCAATGCGCAGTTGCGGCTACGCCGACACGCACTATTACGATGCGACAGGGCGTGAAATCCAGGTGCTGACCGCCAAAGGCTACCTGCGCCGAACCGGCTATTACCCGTGGTTTACGGTAGCCGAGGATGAGAACGATACGTGGCAAGGAGACACCTAAAAGGTGAATGACCGGCAAATCGTCTACTGGACTGATACCCAAATTGCTAATAGAAATCAATAAACCGCCATGACAAACTTGAACAATCCTGCGTTTGGCACGCCCACGTTGGTGGTAACGGACAATCGTGCGCTGCCTGTACGCACACTGTATTACAACCGCAGCACGGCGACGGATCCGCTCGATGAACGTATCGAACGCACTGTGTTTGGCCCCGCTGGCTTTGCAGTGAGCCGTATCGATCCCCGGCTGTTTGCTACAGGCCTTGCGCCCAACTTTGAGTCCGTGCACGCGCTGAGCGGCCGCGTGTTGCGCACGGCAAGCGTTGATGCAGGCACCACCCTCAGCCTCCATGATGTGGAAGATCGTGTCTACTGGCAGCATGATGCTTGCGGCACTGTAACCACCCGGAACTATGATCCACTCGGCCGTGTGCTGACCGTCCAAGAGCAAGCTGTCAGCGAAGCGGCGCCTGCAACGCGTGATGCTTTCTTTTATGGCGAGGCCGAGGTGCATCCCGAAGACAATAATCTGCGCGGCCAGTGTGTCCGCCACTACGATACAGTCGGTCGGCTGAGCTCTGCCTCGTTCTCTCTAGCCGGCCAAGCATTGTGCCAATCGCGTCAGTTACTCGCCAATGCCGAACATGATGCCGATTGGGCCGGCCAAGACGAACAAGCATGGCAGGATTTGCTTGATGCGTCCGTCTATATGACCCGTTGGGACTATGATGCGGTGGATCAGTGGCTGACACAGACCGACGCGGCCGGCCATCAGCAGCATCGGTGCTACGATGTTGCCGGGAGGCTTACCAAACACAGCCTGATGTTAGCCGGCGGGGCCAATCAGACCCTGTTGAGCGCGATCAACTACAATGCAGCGGGGCAGGTGCTAAGCGAGCAAGCGGGTAACGGCATGCTCACTGCTTACGAATACGAGCCGCAAACTCAGCGGCGCGTGCGGATTGCCACGGCCCGTCTGGCTCAGAATAGTCGTGCCACGCTACTGCAGGACCTGCGTTATACCTACGACCCAGTGGGCAACGTGCTCAATGTGTGCGACAACGCACAATCCTCCTCTTTTTGGCGTAACCAGAAAGTCGAGCCACAGCAGACTTACACCTACGACGCGCTCTATCAGCTCGTGAGCGCAACCGGCCGTGAAACCGCCAGCCGGGGCCAACAAGGTACGCAATTACCCAGCGCGCTGGTTCCGCTGGTCACCGACGACAGTATCTACACTGGCTACACCCGTCACTATAGGTATGATCGTGCGGGCAACTTAACACAAATTGGCCACAGCGCGCCCGCCACGAGCAATAGCTACACAGTCGACATCACGGTGTCCAACCGCAGTAACCGAGCGGTACTGGCACGGCATGGATTAACACCCGATCAGGTCGATACACTATTCGATGTCGCCGGCCATCAGTGCACGCTTATGCCGGGGCAAGCGCTGGATTGGAATCATCGTGGCGCGTTGTGTCAAGTCACACCGGTCCGCCGGGACAGCGGTCAAGATGACCGGGAATGGTATCGCTACGACAGTGGCGGCATGCGTGTGCTAAAAGTCAATGAGCAGCAAAGCGCAAACACCATACAAGTGCGCCGAGTACTGTACTTGCCGGGATTGGAATGCCGTACGACTTATACTGGGGGCACAGAAACGGAAAATGTGCAGCTTATCCGTCTACAAGTCACGGGGCAGCTCTCGGTGCGCGTGATGCATTGGACAACGGCGCCGCCGTCGGGAATGACCAACAATCAAGTACGCTACAGCGTTGACGATCTGATCGGCAGCAGTGTGCTAGAACTCGATGCGGCCGGCGAGTTATGCAGCCGGGAAGAATACTACCCATTTGGTGGCACCGCGGTGTGGACCGCACGTAGTGCAGTCGAAGCGGACTACAAGAGCGTGCGCTATTCGAATAAGGAGCGTGATGCCACTGGCCTATATTATTACGGATACCGCTACTACCAACCTTGGGTGGCCCGCTGGCTCAGTGTCGATCCGGCCGGTACGATAGATGGGCTCAATCTTTATCGGATGGTTAGAAATAATCCTGTTGGATTGTCCGACCCCAACGGCCGCGCGCCAGTCAATAGAAATAGCAATATGCCTGGCGACACCAGAATATCGGATATTGCCATGCTAGGTTCCCACGATGCAGGAACGTATAAGTATAATGATGGACTAACCTCCATAGGATCCTGGTTAAAAGGCCTTTTTAGAACTCAAGAGTTGAGCCTCGTCGAGCAAGCCCAGGCTGGTGTTCAGTATTTTGATATCCGGCCTGCCACTAAATCTTTTTCCAGATATCAGTATGCATTCTTTCATGGCCTGAGCAATACCCCGGGCGATGCACTCTCTGAAATCTACGCACTCCTTGACCATGCAGCACAAGACTCAGGATCTTTGTATATATTGAAATTTCATTTCAAAGAAGAGGATGCTGTAGACGCTAAAAATGTCTTTCTCTCGCGAGTGACGGACAGATATGCTGATAGGCTTATTACGCCTGCCCATTTTAGCAATAGAACCCTGGGGGATGTCACGGTTGGTGAATCTGTACACACTGGAAGGAATATCGCCGTGTTGACTAAAGAAGCGCAAGGCGTGCATGAGAATATTAAAGATTTTGTTTGGGATTATAGCTCGAGTGTGCACACGAAGTGGGGAAATACTCTCAGTGGCAAATCAATGGCTTCTCATATTGCGAATTTTGGTCAAACAGCACCCAATGGAAAAATTGTTATAACACAAACCAATATGCCAGGAATTAGCATCAAAAAGCCACCTTTTATTTCTAGGGGGCTTAAGCATCTGGCATCGAAAAATCATGGAATTGTGGCGAATGCAGTCGAAAGCCTCGTGACTTCAGGCAATAATCCTGGGATTATTTCTATCGATTTTGTCGGCAGTGCCTCTTCATCATCTACAGAAAGATATAATTTTTTAGCTGAGGTTCGCAACGGAGTTATCGCGAATCGATATAGCGGCCGAAGATCTTCAATATAAATCTGATATTCTATTTCAGGAATGCGAAGATATACTTTATACGGTCCACACTATGAATAAGACGCTATATAATGGCACGCCAACGATCACTGTCGCCAACAATCGGGGCTTAACCGTTCGCACACTCCAATACAACCGTACTACGGTGGGCAGCGACATGGATGAGCGCATTACAACCGTTGTATATAGTATGGCGGGATTTGTGCTTAACCGAACTGATCCACGCTTAGGAAGCCAGCCGTCCAGCATGCACGACGTGCCACTCAACAACGTTCACTACCACTCTGATTTGGCTGGTCGGGCGCTACGTACCGATAGCGTTGACGCTGGAACACACTGGAGACTCTTTGATGTTAATGGACAGCCGGTTTGGCAGCGTGATGCACGCGGCACAGTAACGTGTAGCCAGTACGATAAGCTGAGCCGGCTCACGCAAATCACCGAGCAGCCAGTTAGCCAGACAGCGCCGGTTGGACTAACCATTCTGACCTATGGCGACAACGACAGCACATTAACCCGGGAAGATGCGCAATCAGCTAATCTGTGCGGTGTAATGAACAAACAGCTCGATACTGCCGGACAGTTGACAACGTCAGCGATGACACTGACCGGCCAGCCGCAAACTCAGACCCGCCAACTGCTGTTGCACGCGGAAAAGGATCCCGACTGGAGTCAGCCCACCTCTGGCCAACTGGATAATACGCACTGCTACACGACGTGCTGGACCTATAACGCGATGGGAATGCCGCTGACCCAAACCGATGCGGCGGGTAATGTGCAGCAAACAGCGTACGATGTCGCCGGCCGGCAGGCCTCGGTTAGCCTAAGACCAGTGAACAGCACCGCTCAAACGCTACTAGCATCCATTGACTACAATGCCGCGGGTCAGGTGCAGAAGGAAACCGCTGGCAATGCTGTGACGACCACCTATGGCTATGAACCGCAAAGCCAGCGGCTGATCAGCATTGTCGCGCAGCGCTCGTGTATCAATCGCCAAGGCCAGCCGCGTGAGGCATGTTTGCAAGCGATCCGCTACACGTATGATCCTGTTGGCAACATCATTGGTAGCGAGGAAGCTACGCAGCCGGTCAGCTACTATCGTAACCAACAAATCAACGCCTTCAACACCTATCGCTACGATGCGCTCTATCAACTGATTCAAGTGAGCGGTCGCGAAAATGCCAATGCAGGTAGCCAAGTACCCGCGGTATTACAGCCGATCGTTCCATTACCGCAGGATGATTCATTGCTGACAAACTACACACGGCAGTATCACTATGATCGGGGCGGCAACCTGACGCAAATCCAGCACCAGGGCGCAAGTACTTATACACGCTCAATCGTGGTGTCGGACACAAGTAATCATGCGGTCATGCAGAATCAGGCAGGCAGCCTGAAACCAGCGGATATCGATGGGCGGTACTTTGATGCGTGTGGCAACAGCCTGCAATTGCAACCGGACTCCATGCAGCCACTGATGTGGAATGGACGCAACCAGCTGTATCAAGTTGTGCTGCTTGAGCGCGACACACCGGCACTCAACGACCGGGAAGTGTATCAATATGATGCACGTGGCATACGGGTACGGAAGACGACGATTTTTTACGCGGATGAAAAGCAAAATCAAAAGCGTACCACGGTCATTTATCTGCCCGGGTTGGAAATCAGAAAAAGCGAAATCATCACGTTAGACGATGAGGCCGCCCCTAAAGTCACGGAGGACTTAAAAGTTATCCATACAGGAAACATCGGGCGTACCCAAGTTCGCATCCTGCATTGGGATAAGGGCCAACCGGCAGAAATCCACAATGACCAGTTGCGTTACAGCCTGGACGATGCAAATGGATCGGTGACGCTCGAGTTGGACAGCGCAGCTAATGTGCTGACGCGGGAAGAATACTATCCGTTTGGGGGCACCTCTGTTTCAAGTGCTAAGAATCAGAGTGAAGCCAAATACAAGTTCATCCACTATTCCGGCAAGGAACGCGATTTGACCGGTCTATATAACTACGGTTACCGTTATTACATGTCGTGGCTTGGAAGATGGCTCAACCCCGATCCGATTGGTACAGTGGGTGGCCTCAACCTCTATCGAATGGTAGAAAACAACCCGATCGTGCTAACCGATAAAAGCGGCTTGATGCCTATATATAGTGTTGCGAATCGAGTGCAGTCAGGTCACACAACACCGCTATTGAACAAAGGGATCATTAACTTGGCAAGCGAGAGCGAAGCTCGCATACCTTTCCAGTTCTTACGCCGTGAAAGTACGATTCCAGGCAGGGCGAAACCTGAGTCCTTCGGTCCCACCCAAATATTAAGCGCCACGGAACAGCAAAAAAGAGAAGTACTCGGTGTTGGGAATGGAAGCCAAATTACATCGTATGATTCCAATGCTGGCATTACACAAGGTTCTTATTGGGGGCCTAATAAATTAAAATTTAATACTGAAGTGATTTCAATCGCCAATGCCACTGCAGGAACAGCTGCGATAAGAATTGATTTTAGCCAAATTGAAAATGGCCATCCTATCCTTGTTTCCAGCGGAGGGTTAAGCGGATGCACCATGATGTTTTCCGTTCAAGAACGTGCATTTTATGCTTATCATGCTGGCATATCCACACCTAGCGAAGATTGGAAAACATCAATACAGGGTGTGGAGTCGATTTTAATGTCATCAGAAGATTTTAAATATTCCATCAAGGAGTGGCAAAAACCGGAATCCGACATTGAACCGTTTGACAATAATTTACTTTCTGATTTTGCCGACGCACACAAATCAAGTTTAATTGTATACAATGGAAAGCCTGGCTCAGAAGTGGAGCGAATCGGGTCAAATAGTCATGGCAAATTTAATTATTATGACACCGGAATGACATACGGACAAGGACTTGCCCTTCTAAGCTATAAACGAGGCCATGTGTTGGTGAAGATGTTAGGAGAAGTTGGCTCACTTAGCTTGCACAAGAACACTGGACAACACCTAACATATAAATTTAAAGCCAAAAGGTCGATGATAGTTAAGGAAGCTTACTCCGAATAGTCAGTCCTAAACAATTCATTTTTACTCTGCGGCGTCATACGGTAGATATCGTCCTTATGCTGCGATCAAGTAGGGCGGCCAGAATTAGAACGTAAAGAAGCGGCGGCTTTCTGAGGCTCGTACACGAATTATAGCCGGCGTCGCACAGCATAGATCGTATCACCCAGCGCCGCCTTAAGCCAATTGCGAACCGCTGCGGCATGTGTAGCCCACAAGCGCATGGCTCCGGCAGCGCCTGGTCGATGCCTTCGTCGCGCCGCTGCCCGCGACAGGAGGCAGCCCAAGCATTGCGCGGCAAGGTGATCCCGCAGTGGGCAACGTGACATTCGTGTCCGCCATTGCATAGGAAATGTAAATTGGATCCATAAATCCAATCAAATTTACCTAATATCATACCAACGACATACTAGCGTCCTGGATCAAAGCCCTACAATCAGGAAGACCGAATGTCGATCATCAACAGCCGGATCAAGCCGTTCAACGCGACCGCTTATCGCAACGGTCAATTCGTACCGGTCAGCAACCAGACGCTTAAGGACAAGTGGTCGGTGATCGTCTTCTACCCGGCCGATTTCACCTTCGTCTGCCCGACCGAGCTTGGCGATCTAGCGGACCGGTACGCTGAGTTCCAGCAACTCGGTGTCGAGATCTACAATGTATCAACCGACACGCATTTCACACATAAAGCGTGGCACGACACGTCAGACACGATCGGCAAAATCGCCTACCCCATGATCGGCGACCCGACGCAAGCGATCTCGCGTCACTTCGACGTGCTCGTCGAAGAGGAAGGCATGGCGCTGCGGGGCACATTCGTCGTCAATCCGGCAGGCGAGATCAAGTTATGCGAAATCCATGACAATGGCATCGGCCGCGACGCCGGTGAATTGTTGCGCAAGGTGCAAGCGGCCCAGTATGTCGCTGCGCATCCAAGCGAAGTCTGCGCTGCGAAATGGTCCCCCGGCGCGCAAACGCTCAAGCCGTCGCTGGACCTGATCGGAAAGATCTGACGCAAGGCGTCGCATGACGCGCGACGCCGTCACCCCGAAGGCGCCGCGCCCCCCAATCGTACCCAACTGGCACTGACATGCTCGACACAACCCTGAAGCATCAACTCAAAGCGTACCTGGAAAAGGTTAGTCGGCCAATCGACATCGTCGCATCGGTCGACGACAGCGACAAGTCGCGCGAACTGCTCGCGTCGCTCGACGATATTGCGTCGCTGTCCGACCACATCCGTGTCAACGTGCGGCGCGACGAGGAACCGCGCAAGCCGTCGTTCTCGATTGGCGAGCCGGGCAAGCTCAACGGCATCCGCTTTGCGGGCGTCCCGCTCGGCCACGAGTTCACGTCGCTGGTACTTGCGCTGCTGCAGACCGGCGGACACCCATTGAAGCTCGACGATGCACTGATTCAGCAGATCCGTGAATTGGACGGAGACTACCGGTTTGAAACGTATTTTTCGCTGTCCTGCCAAAACTGCCCGGAAGTCGTGCAAGCGCTCAACTTGATGGCAGCCCGCCATGCACGCCGCCGGATACGGCTTCGTGCTCGATCCGGTGGTGACCAATGCGAAGCTGCTCGCGTACGCGACCTCTTCGCGCGCACGCTAAGGTAGCCGACCATTCGCCCAGTCCGATGACCGGCGTGACGCTGTCCAGCACCCAGTCATCGTCGCCGTTCTTGCAACGGCTCTTAACCAGACCGCTCCATTGACAGCCACGCTCAAGCATGCGCCACATGTCACCAAACGCCTCCGAAGTCATGTCAGGATGCCGGATGATGTGGTGTGGCTGGCCGATAGATTGTTGGAGGTCAGGTCACCGATCCTTCACAAAAATTGACGGCTTGGATATCCAACTGGCGGATGCCGATGTGGGGCCGGCCGTGGCCATCTGCAACCATGGATGCCGCACCGGGCCGGCCCGTCTGCGGCATCCGGAACATGGCCAACCAGCAGCGTGCGGCGCCACGGGAGCGTAGCCGGACATATTGGTCACCTATGACGTCCGCGATGGTCCACGTCAATCGCGCGGTGTCGGCGACGGCAGTGTTTCGAAGTCCCAAGCGATACTGGCATACGCACGTGCGGCCCGCTGGGGATCCGACGACCGTCGAGCATCGTCGAAATCATGCGCCGGTCCGACTGTCATCGACGCCACGCCATTGATTAGAGAGCCAACACAATTTACCACAGCAAGGTACGTCTCACCCGATTTGAAATGTTCAATGGCATCGCGTCCGAATACCCTGCTTTCGACCAGATGCGCCCCCGTATGGGTTTGCGTACCAGAGCGCAACCCTTCCATATTCGCAATAACCCCATCATGCGCGCGATCCGATATGCCGATGTTCTGTTTCTCCAATAGGCCACTGATTTGTTGCACCACGGGGGGATAATACTTCGCTTCAGGATGCTGGGCAAAACAGGCGGCCTGGCTCGTCACATTTCTGCGCCTTGCCATCGACGTGCGGCATGCGAGCGCAGGCAGTTCAGCCAGCACGCCCTCTGGCTTTGAACCGGCACGTGCCTGCCGCTGTCCCGCGACTTCACTACCTGTATTCAGCTCATTGTGAAACGACAAGGAATCCACCTGCGCCGAGCCTGGACTGATCGTATTGACTTGCATGGGGAGCCTCACTAATTGAACTGTCAAATAAAGGCATCTGACTTGGCGGAAATGCAACGCGCATCTATTTAACACCCTCAGTCAGTGCCCAATCAGGTTAGGTCCGCACACGTAAATTAATAGCCAGGATGGCGATCTAAGCGCTGTCTTCGCGAAGTCTCGGCAAGACTATGATTATTAATTAGATACCCTAATTAACATACTACTAATAGTTGTCAAGACAACGATACAGAAGACGCGACCAATAGTCCTGCGGCACTGCGTCACAGGATGGCGACAGCGTATAATCGACTTCTTTGCGAGATAGGTTAGAGACCGCTCGAACGATGGGCCATATACGTGATCGCCTGGTCAGCACGCCCCCCTTGTGGTGAATCCGTATAAACGTCTTTTCGACCAGTGCGTCACCCGCCCTTAACGTTGCTCCGCTGCCAATGGATCGTTAACCGGCATCACCCATGCAGGAGACAGCATGCGCGGCATACCCGATATTGAGGTCATGTCATGGCAGCAAAGCGCCTACCGTCGATTCGCGTGATGGCCCACACCCTGCAGGTGCCCAAACCAACGATTGGGGACGCGTACGACCGGCTCGTCGCGCACGCACGATCACTGCTCCACGCGGATCCGGCTTCTACGTATCGTCGCGCGCCGCGCCGCTGTCGCTCATGGACATCGGCCCGCGCCTGGATCGTGCGATCGATCCGCTATGGATCGCGCGACAATCGCTTGAAACCAGTGCGAACATGTTGACACCCGGCTGCGGCTCGATGCCGCATCGACTGGATGCCCGAGGCCGGCGTGCGCCGCGCACTGCGGTCGCTGGCACGCGATGGATCGGGCCGGGATAGCTTGACCGGGTGCGCGTTGCACGCCACTCCCGAAAAACCTCACCTTTGTGGCGCCCGCCGCTGCGCCACATTGAAATCCTACACTCTTGTCCCGAATGCGCTCACCTCTGGGATGTGGGGCGCATGCCTGCGTCACGCTCGCGCGTCAGCGTGCCGCATCAGCGCAATCCGCCTGTTACAACTTCAGGCGTTTGCATACGGCCATGATGCCCACGCATGGTCGCCGTGGGCCGTTGCTCTACGCAAAGGCGCCGTCATTGCGCCGGCGCCCCGACGAACCCACAGGAGCATTCGAATGGAGCATGCCATGTCCAGCAATTCCGCACCTGCGCGCGCTCACGCTCGCCGCAGCTGTACCCGCCGCGCTGGCCGCGTGCGTGGTGGAGCCCACGCACCCGCCGCAACCAGCCCTCGTCGTCGAGGTGGTGCCAGGCGCTCCCGCGCCGGGATACCATTGGGCCAGGGGTCACTACCGGTGGGGCTACAACCATGGAAAATAGGTGCACAAACACTGGGCACCCGTTATTGATTTTCTTGCTTTTCGCGCGCCAGCAGCTACGATCATTCAAATAGGGGCCGGCAGAGCGCCCAGCCCCGGGTGATGCGCCGTCGCGCGGCCGTGCGCACCACCTCCATCCGCGCCACGTGGGAGCCTTTCATGGAGATCACTTTCGTCAATACCCCGCCGGAATTCCGCGGCTGGAATCTGACCGTGGGGTTCACCGCGAAGGTCGATGACCGACAAGTCGATTGCTCGATCTCGGCAGAAGCACTCGAGGACCATTTTGGTGCGCAGTCGCCTAATCCGGGCGACCTGTTGGCGGCGTTCGACCAGCACCGTTCGGCGATCGAGCATGCCGCGCGCAACGTGCTTCAAGTTTCGGATTCCAACGAGATCTTGTTGCGTAGCGGCTACTTGCGCTTCCAGCAATGCCGCAAAGCGGCACGCGCGATACAGCGTGGCTGAGGCCGCGCCCCTATCACGTCGGTTACGCTGGTTCGCCGGTCACGGTTGAGATCAGATGGTGTCCCCGCCAATCGCGAGGAGCACATGATGCACTTGACAATCCTAGTTAACGGTAGCGATCCGCAGGCTCGCGACGACTTCGCGGTATTGTGGCCTGATATTGATGAGCGTGTCTGGTCGCGTGAATTGCACAGTGGCATCGATCTGCCATCGCGGGGACGACGGCACGACGAGGACGACACAATGCTGCTGTGCAGCCCCGAGGAAAACGCCCCGCTGTGCACGCTGCACGGCTTGCGCTTTGGGCGCGGCGTGCGCGCCGCAATCGAACATGGCGCCGCGGCCTGGGTCAGCACCCGCAGCGGTGAGCCCGCGGACGGCCGCTGGCACCTGCAGGCGATCGAGCGCGACGTCAAACCGGCCGAGCACAGCGCATTGTGCCGCTAACACGGCTCGCGTCAGCGACGCCCCAACGGCACGGAAGCCGCGGCAGTACGGCGCGCCCGCAGTCGCAGGCGTCGCTGCACCCGCCAACGACGGCGCCATGGCTCGCCAATAGCCCGGTGTGCACGCCAGAACTCCGCAAGCTGCCATGACGCGAGCGCCAGGCCGCTGAACACGACCTCGCGCATGCGCTTGGTCACCGCCAGCGACATCGCGGTCGCCGCATCGACCCCCAACATCTGCGCCAGCACGAGCACCGCCGCCTCTTGCACACCGAGACCGGCCGGCACGATGAACGCCGCGTGGCGTACCGCCTGAGTCAGCGCCTCGATGGCCAGCGCCGCGCCGATCGATACAGGATGGCCAAGCAGTGCCAATGCCCAATACGTTTCCAGCGCGCCGATTATGTAGCCGGCCAGTTGCCAAGCGAACGCTGACGCCAACGTCGCCGCACGCGTGAGCATCGCGTTGATGCAGCGATCCAATGCAGCGCCATCGACGCCGGCCAGCAACCGGTGACCGGCCCCGAACAATCGTTTCGCGAAACGGTCGAGCTTGTCGAATAAGCCACCGCGTCGCAACAACACCGCGCACACGAACGGTATCGGCAACGACAACACAAGGCCGACGACAATCGGGGTCAACGAACCGCGGTGCGAAGCCTGCAGGAAGATCAGCACGATGCCCAGCGCCGAAAACACGTACTGGACCGCGATCGTGGTCAGCACCTCGACCACCACCGACGCGGCCACCAAGCTCGAATCGTTGACGCGCCACGCAGCCAGCCGGATACCGACCAGTTCACCGCCAATGCCCGCGGACGGCAGCATTCGAGACACGGCTTCACGTACGGTCGCCGCCCAGGTCAGGAACGGCAGCGACGCGCGCCGCTCCAACAGGATTCGCCATGCTTGCGCATCGAATGCAAGCGGCACGACGTGAAACGGCACCAGCCATAACAACGCAAATCCCGCCTGCGATAGCGGCTGCTTCACGTCATGCACACCCTCGTGCCACAGCAGCGCGACGAAGATCGCGATGCCCAAGGGCCAGCTCAGTGCGCGCAGCAGCTTCATGCGAGCGCCTCGCGATTCGCGCGGGGCCGGGCCGGCAGCACATCGCGAAAACCGCCGCGCCGCACGTTCGCCGCTGCCAGCGCCGCGGCAACACGCGGCGACAACAGTGCATCGAGTTCGTCCGCATGGCGGTAATCGCGCATCGACGACGTGATGGCCCCCTCGCCCGGCACGGCCGGATGCAGATAGATCTCGCCGACCCCGGGCGGCAGATGCGCGACAGCCGCGAGCAGCGCGGCCTCGTCCATCTGGCCACTGCGGGCCATGCCCACGACGTAGTCGTTGTGCGCAATCCCGGCACGCCGCAGCCGCGACTTGACCAGCGCAATCCACGGCCGCAGCAGCAACGGCGCGTCAACCTCTCGCGGCAGCCGCATCGCGTGCATGCCGTAGTCGCGACCGATTTCAACGATCAGCGACAAGACGGTCGGGTGCAGGTGGAAATGCTTGTGCGTATTGACGTGGTCTAGCGTCAAGCCGGTTGCAGCGAACGCATCGAACTGCGCGCGAATCTCGCGGGCCAGCTGCCGGCGCACAGGCGGCAGGAAAAAAAACCGAGCCCCATCACGAGCCATCGCATCGCCAAACCGGCCGCGTGCATCGACCAGGGACGCGATACGCTCACGCGGCAGCATCGCATTGCCGTCGGCCAGCACCAGATGCAAGCCGACACGCAGCGACGGCATCCGGCGCGCGCGCTCGAGCGCATCGCGCGCGGCTGGCGCGGCCACCATCAAGCTCGCCGCACTCAGAATGCCATCGCGATGCGCGCGCTCAACCGCCTCGTTCACGCGCGGATGCAGCCCGAAATCGTCGGCGGTGACGATCAATGCGCGAGCCGGCGACTGGGTCACGCCTCGTGGGCTCGCAGGAAGCGGAAGAACTCGACCCCTTCGCGCAGCCGGCGCTTCATCATTTCCCAGCTCGTCAGCATCTCCCGCACGATCTCCCAGATCTTTGACGGCCGGAAATAGAACCGCTTATAGAACTCCTCGAGGCCGTGATAGATGTCCTCGCGCGACAAGTGCGGGTAGCCGATCGCCGCCAACTGCACGCCCTCGTGGCTGACCAGGTTGATGACCTTGTTTTCCTCTAGCCAACCGTTCTCAACGGCCTGCTTATACAGCGTCGTCCCAGGATACGGCGCGGCCAGCGACACCTGGATCGTATGCGGATTGATTTCCTTCGCATACGCAATGGTTTTTTGAATCGTCTCGCGCGTTTCCCCGGGCAGGCCAAGGATGAACGTGCCGTGAATCTTGATGCCGAGCTTGCGGCAGTCTTCACTGAAACGGCGAGCGATATCCGTGCGCAATCCCTTCTTGATGTTCAGCAAGATCTGATCGTCGCCAGACTCGTAGCCGACTAGCAACAGCCGCAGGCCGTTCTCCTTCATGATCTTCAGCGTCGAATACGGCACGTTCGCCTTCGCATTGCACGACCATGTGACACCGAGCTTGCCGAGCCCGCGCGCGATTGCCTCCACGCGCGGCTTGAAGTCGGTGAACGTGTCGTCATCGAACATGATCTCCTTGACTTCAGGCATGTTGTCGCGGATCCACTTCACTTCTTCTAACACGTTCTCGACCGAGCGTACCCGATAGCGATGTCCACCGACCGTTTGCGGCCACAGGCAAAACGTGCAGCGCGAGCGGCAGCCACGGCCGGTATAGATCGACACGTACGGATGCTTCAAGTAGCCGATGAAATAGTTGTCGATCTTCAGGTCGCGCTTGTAGACAGGCGCCACGAACGGCAACGCGTCCATGTTCTCGATCATCGGCCGCGGCGGATTGTGCTCGATCGAGCCATCGGCCAGCCGATACGACAGGCCAGTGACGTCCTTCAATGGCCGGCCCTCGGCCACTTCCTTGCACGTATAGTCGAACTCCTCGCGGCCGACCCAGTCGATCGCCGCACTCGCGCCGAGCGAGCCATGCGGATCGACCGCCACTTTCGCGCCAACCATGCCGATCATCACCGACGGCTTGCGCTCCTTGAGCTTTTGCGCAAACAGCGCGTCGGTCGGGAACGACGGCGTGCTCGTGTGGATCACGACCAGATCGTAGCCTTGCGCGATATCAAGCGTCGCCTCGACCGATAGGCCGTCAGCCGGCGCGTCGAGCACGCGGCTGCCCGGCACCATCGCGGCGGGCTGCGCGAGCCATGTCGGGTACCAGAATGAACGTATTTCGCGCTTGGCCTGATATCGTGATCCGGCGCCGCCGTCAAAACCGTCAAACGACGGAGCCTGCAAGAAAAGGGTCTTCATTTAGTCGAATGCTCCGCAATGTGCGATGAACGCCGCACCCCGTTCCCCAAAAAGCCGTGACCTTGATCGGTCGGGACGCATACCGCTACAGCGACTCACGGTTGCGCGGCGGCAATGGCGTGCCGACCAGCGGCACGCGAGAGCCGCGCCAGTCTACGTGCGAGCCGACCGCAGCGGTTAGCCATTGGCCCAACAGCAACATGTCCCGCAATGGCACCAGTGGCAAATCGCGCAGGAAGGGGCGCACGGCGCGCGCGTCGTGGTCCCGATCCAACTCACCAGTGATGTCGATGCCACGCCAATGCAACACCAGTCGCGCGAGCAAGCCGATGCCGGCCAGCGCCGCGGCCACACCGCCCAACAACGTCTGGGACGCAGGCTGGGCCAGTGCGAGTGCCGCAGCCGCGATCAGCCATGGCGACGTGAACGTGACAAACAGGAAGCCGAAACCGAACGGATTGATCGAGCGGATCGTGCGCAACCAACGCGTTTCACGCCGCCACAGCGCACCGAAATGCGACTCCGCGACGTCGGTGGACACCGTGATGTCGGACAGTACTGTCGCCAGCCCGGTTTCGCGCGCGTGCTCGGCCAGCCAGTAATCGTCTGCGAGGCAGTTCTTCAACCGCTGGAAGCCGCCAATTGTATCAAGGGTCTGGCGCCGCAGCGCCAGCGTCGAGCCGAAACCAAAGCGGGTCGATCCGCCGGCATGCGCGACCCGCACCGACGGCGCGAACCAGTCGTTGACGAACATCGCGCCGAGCCGCGTCCACCACGGACCGACACCGTGCGCCCGGTACAGACACGTGACCACGCCCACAGCCGGATCGGCCAGCGGCGCACACACCGAGGCCAGGTAATGCGGCTGCACCGCGATATCGCTGTCGGCAAGGACAATCGTATCGTAGCGGGCACGTGTAGCCAGGTTAATCAGATTGCTGACCTTCAGATTGCTGCCATGCACATGCGGATCGACAACCAGTCGGATGTCGCATGTCGGATAAGCCGCTTGCAGCCGCTCGACGACCGCAATCGCCGGATCGTTCGGGGAGTGGACGCCGCAAAGCAATTCGAAGCACGGATGATCCTGCTCGCAGAATGTCGCGAGATTTTCAAACAGCCGCGGCTCTAGTCCACATAGCGGCTTGAGCACGCTGACCGGCGCAAGCGGCACGCCTGGCACATTCAGCTGTGCCGGATGCGGGGGGCGACGCCCGCGCAGCGATACCGCCGCGGCGATCACAGCATAAAACGCCGCCATGGCGGCGACGGTCACGATTAACCAGGACGCAAGATTTGCGGTTGCTGCCATCACACAATATGACGCATGCTACCTTGGCGACATGCGTCGTTTTCGTTTGTTGTGGCCAGTTCAAGCCGGGCCGGGACAACGCTAAAGTAATAAACCGAAAGTAATATGAAAGGCTATTTTCTTCCACAGCTCCCCGGTTGCACGCCCACGCACGTCCATTGGCGCGCCGGACTCAAAATCGAACCACGGATGATAACGACTCGATGTAATGGCAGCAACTGCATCTTGACAAAAAATCCCAACCGCGCACAAAACTACGCGAAGGACTCTCGTCATCCTGGTAGGCATGGTTTGGCGTGGTATCGAGCACCGTCAGCACCACCGCATCGCGCACCTTAAGGTGCGCAGCCAGGCACGCCTCGATCTCGCCCGGCTCAATGCGAAAGCCGCGGGTTTTGACCTGGCGTCAGGTCGCTGGCCAGCAGAGAGGGGAAACAAGGGGTCATCTTGCAGTGGCGAGAGCGCATAGATATCCTGGATCGGCCCTTCGCATCATCGCGGTGGGCGTCTTGACATTCGCCGATCATGTTGACCTGCGCGGCTCATGCGGCGCGGGCAGCGGCCAGTGACTCGGCCAGCTCACCGTTCGTGCCCGGCGCCATCGCAGGCATCGTGCACGGCGACCGAGTCGATCCGAGCGGCGATTGCCAGTCGCGTGTACTCCGCTGCGACGCCGGCGCGGCGATGTTTGGGTATTGTGCCGCGAGCGACGCCGTGTCGGGATTACGCGCCTTCAATCGCTGCTATGCGTCGTCGCCGCGGGCTAGGTTAGTTTGATACATATGGAACCAACAATAGTTCCGTGAGTTCAGCGATCTCATCGCGGGTGACCTGATCGAATCGGTTTCGCTCAAAGAAGGCCTTCATTTCAGTTTCTGCGCTCTCCCATTG